>DATIFO010000217.1:0-44171 GCA_035455275.1 Methylomirabilis sp. (SeqCode)
AGGCGGGCTAACCCTCCGATCCTGCATTGCCTCTCCCCGTTTTCTCCGCGTCTTTTCCGAACGCTACTCTGAGCAAGGAAACGCAGTTTCCGCGGGGAAAGCCGGACTCTACTTTCCAGGGCGGTGCAGCTTTCCCTTGGATCGGGTACTGGCCACGAATCCTAATTCTTTCATTTTTCGGTCAAGTGGTTCGTCCGGCCTGCCGAAGATTAGGGAGATGAAACTCGATGGGGTCGGTCGACGACCCAGATCTGTGAGTTGAGGAGGATCCGTCACATCAGGCGGCTCGGTTCCCGACTTGCCGCCCCCGCCCAGGAATCACAGGTCCTTTCCCTGTATTGCGCAGGAGTACTCAGTCTTGGTGCGGTGAAAGGCATGATGATTGTGGCAGGAAGAACGGGTGTGGCACACCGGTTCCGAAGGGCGTGTTTGGCATGAGGGTGCCGAGGGGGCAGCCGGCCCGCGATTCTCATATCGATGACGGCATCCGGTGCGGTTGAGCGCCGCCGCGGACCGCCAAGAATGAAAGGATAGGAAAATGCAGTGGTTCATGAATCGGAGAACAATGACGAAATTGATGCTTGGCTTCGGGCTCGTGCTGCTCGTCATGGCCGGGTCGGTCGGCCTCCTTTTCTTCCAGGCTCGAGACCTTCGCCGGAGCTCGGAGTTTCTCCAGAATGAGGCGGTCCCCGCGGTGGAGTCGAGCGGGGGGATGAAGCTGGCGGTCACCCAGGTGCAGCAGTTCCTCACGGATGTGGGTGCCACGGGGGAGACCGACGGCCTGCAGGAGGCGGAGAAGTGGGCGGAAGGATTCCGCCGCCACGCGGCCGACCTCCGGAAGACGCTCGGGGCACGGGATGCCGCTGCGGCCGCGGAGATAGAGGAGGCCTTCAAGGCCTTCGAGGCATACCTCGCCGAGGGGAAGACCATGGCGCGGGCCTACGTGGAGGGAGGCCGGGAGGCGGGGAATCGCCAGATGAAGGCCTTCGACGCCAAGTCAGAGAAGATCAGGGGGATCGTGGAACGGTTCGAGGAGCGGAACAGTCAGGGGATGCATGCATCCCTGAAGACTGTCTCCACCCAGGCCAGGTCCCTCGTGATGTTCATGCTGGTGAGCCTCCTCGTTGCCGTCGCCCTCGGACTCATTCTGGCATATTGCATCGCGAGCATGATCGCCAAGAGTCTCCGGCAGGTCGTGGAGAAGGCCGATCGGGCCGCCGCCGGGGATCTCACGGTGCGCGTGGAGCTGGAGACGCAGGACGAACTCGGTCAGATGGGGATGGCGCTGAACCGGATGCTGGAGAGTTTTCACGGCAGCATGGCCCAGGTCCAGCAGGCCGCGCACCAGACCGCCAGTGCGTCCCAGCAGGTGGCGTCCGGCAGCGACCAACTCTCGTCAGGGGCGCAGGAGCAGGCATCGTCCCTCGAGGAGACGGCCGCGTCCCTGGAGCAGATGACCGGGACGGTGAAGCAGAACGCGGATAACGCCCGGCAGGCGAACCAGGTGGCGATCTCCGCCCGCGAGAGCGCCGAGAAGGGCGGGGCAGTGGTCAACGAGGCCGTGGCCTCGATGGAAGCGATCACGGCCGCCAGCAAGCAGATCGCCGAGATCATCACCACCATCGATGAGATCGCCTTCCAGACCAACCTCCTGGCCCTGAATGCGGCGGTCGAGGCGGCCCGGGCCGGAGAGCAGGGGCGGGGCTTCGCGGTGGTCGCCGGTGAGGTCCGGGTCCTGGCCCAGCGGAGTGCCGCCGCGTCCAAGGAGATCAAGGCCCTCATCACCAATGCCGTGGGGAAGGTCGAAGAGGGAGCCACGCTGGTCAGCAAGTCCGGCGAGACCCTCACCGAGATCGTCACTGGCGTGAAGGAGGTGGCTGACCTCATCGCCGAGATCAGCGCGGCCTCGGCGGAGCAAGCCCAGGGGATCGAGCAGGTGAACAAGGCCGTCACCCAGATGGATAGTGTCACCCAGCAAAACGCCGCCCAGACCGAGGAGCTCAGCAGCACCTCCCAGACCCTGGCGGCCCAGGCGGAGGAGTTGTCCGCCCAGGTGGCGAAGTTCACTCTGGCAGCCTCAGCCGTCAGCGGTCAGCCAAGGATCGGAGCGGAAGGTCATCCCCCTCAGCGCGAAGCAGAAGGTGAGGCCCGTTGTACCCAAGGCGGTCCCGGCGGCCACGGGGACGGACGGGTTCACCGAGTTCTAGGAAGCGGACACCGGCGACCCGCAAGATCCCGGTACCGATCCATCCCGGTGGGGCCCCCCGGTCATGACCTGAGGTCGGTTTGGAGGGCAAGGGAAGCCGATGGAGTGAATGGGTGCGGAGTCCCCGCGGGTTCCGTTCAAGGTCTGCACCTGCTGCCGCACGGCATGGCCGGATCGCTCGCTGTTCCTGAGCGATGGGGGGCTGCATCTCATCGGGTACCAGGTGAACTACATCGAACTGGGTGCAGGCCTCTTCCTGTTCAACCATGTCCCCTGCCGCACCACGCTCGCCGTGCAGGCGAGCCAGTTCCAGGAGCCCTACGCCGGGCCGATGGTCCACGAGCGACGCACGGGACAAGCCGACTGCCCGGGCTACTGCCTCCGCGAGGACGAGCTTGCCGCCTGCCCCGCCCGGTGCGAGTGTGCCTCCCTCCGCCAGATCCTCCAGGTGAGACGAAGGAGTAAGAACGGCTCGGTCCCGCCACTAGAAGACCTATCTGGGACGACCTACCTGATTCCTGGTTTCCCATCTGAGCGTATTGATTTTGGCGCAGTCCACGGACGGTCGGGTCCACGCCGGATCCCCGGACCTCAATGCTGTGGCAGATTCTTGTCAAGCTACCCAAGGCGGAGGCCGATACTCTCTGCGGACTCTCAAGGGTGCGCTCCCAGGCCGGTGCCTGCTGCCACGGCGACGGACGAGGGACCGGAAGGCACAAGGAAGTCCGAAGCAGGCGGGGCAGGGGCGCGCGGCGGGATTGGCGATCACGCGAGGAGGAATCGATGCGTGCCATTCACCTGAGGGATCGAGGGATCGGCGCGAAGGTCTTGCTCCCCTTCTGCGCCATGGCCATAGCGGTGTGTCTCGGCGGCTCCTGGTACATCTATCGCCAGGCGATCCGAGCCATCGAGGCGCAGGCCCGGGTGACCGCCCGCGCCGTTGCCAACCAGCTCGTGACCGATCGGATCTACTACAACGACGAGGTCCTGGGCAGGATGGCCCGGGATGGAGTGGCGGTCAATCAGGGGGGGTCGGAAGATCGCCAGAAGAAGGGTTGGGTGCCCATGGCGTCCACCTTCGTCCAGGAGGCCGTCGTCCGCGCAAATCGCAAGGGACTGTATGCGGCGGACCTGATCAGCCTTTTCCCCATCAACAAGGCCAAGGGCCCACGGACCTCATTTGAAAAGGAAGCGCTGGAACAGCTTGCCAAGGATGCAAAGGCCGAGCCGAGCGCGCTCCGGTACCTGGACGGGCAGCCCATGCTGACCCTGTTGGCGGCAGACATTGCCACGGAGCAGACGTGTGTGGACTGCCACAATGGGATGAGTCAGAAGTCCGACTACAAATTGAACGACGTCCTGGGCGGGATCGTCGTCCAGATTCCCCTCGCCGCCGCTCTGGCCGAGGCCAAGCGGGACGCCATTTCGGATATCCTGCTGCTGCTGGCAGCGCTCGCACTCCTGTGCGGGGCCCTGATGTGGGTGGTGCGCCGCTTTGTTCGACAGCCGGTCAAGGCCATGCTTCCGGTCATTGATGGAATGGCCGGAGGGGACTTCTCGCGACGAGTCCCCGTCATCTCCGCCGATGAGCTGGGACGAATGGCCTGCGCTCTGAATTCGTCCCTGGATGGACTGAATCCCGTCCTGGAACGCGTATCCGCCACGGCCAGCTCCACGCTCCTCGCGGCGCGGCAGTTGGCGACAGGATCCGCGCAGCTCTCCAGTGGGGCGCAGGAGCAGGCCACGTCCCTCGAGGAGACGGCGGCCTCGCTGGAGGAGATGACCAGCACGGTGAAGCAGAACGCCGACAATGCCCGCCAGGCGAACCAGCTCGCCGTCTCGACCCGCGAGCGTGCGGAGAAGGGCGGGGCGGTGGTGAAGGAGGCCGTGGCCTCCATGGAGATGATCACCCGATCCTCCAAGCAGATCGCCGAGATCATCACCACCATCGACGAGATCGCCTTCCAGACCAATCTCTTGGCCTTGAATGCCGCGGTGGAAGCCGCGCGGGCCGGGGAGCAGGGGCGGGGCTTTGCTGTCGTTGCCAGTGAGGTCCGGGCCCTGGCCCAGCGCTCGGCCACCGCCAGCAAGGAGATCAAGGCGCTCATCACCGATTCGGTCGGCAAGGTGGAGGAGGGGGCCAAACTTGTCAATGAATCCGGCGAGACCCTCGTGGGGATCGTCGCGGGGGTGAAGAAGGTGGCCGACCTCATCGCGGAGATCACCGCCGCCTCCCAGGAGCAGGCCCAAGGGATCGAGCAGGTGAACAAGGCCGTCATGCAGATGGATACCGTCACGCAGCAGAACGCTGCCCAGACCGAAGAGCTCAGCTCCACCACCCAGGCCCTGGCGGCTCAGGCCGAAGAGTTGTCGGCGCAGGTGGCCCAGTTCAAGCTAGGCAGTGCAGCCAGCAGCCAGCAGCCCTCTGGCGCCAGCCACACGTCTCACGAAAAAGTGGTGCCCCTGCGGACGACGGGGAAGCCAAACGCGGTCCCAAAGCCCGTCCCAGCCGCCACCGGGACCGACGGTGCGCACGGGGGCTTCGAGGCGTTCTAACTTGCAGGTCAGCTCTCGGCGATCAGCGGTCGGCTTGAACAGGCTGGCTGATCCCTGATTGCTGAGAGCTGAGGATTGCAGGAGGTGCCATCGCCATGACCGAGCAGACTGCAGCAGCCACGCCGGCCACAGCCGACACCCACCAGTTCCTCACGTTCGCCCTGGGGCAGGAGGAGTACGGGGTGGAGATCTTGAAGATCCAGGAGATCAAGGGCTTCTCGGCCATCACACCTCTCCCCAACGCCCCGGCCTACGTGAAGGGGGTGCTGAACCTTCGAGGCACCATCGTGCCCATCGTGGACCTCCGGAAGAAGTTCGGGCTGTCCGAGGAAGCCTACACGCAGTTCACGGTGATCGTGGTGGTCCAGGTCCAGGGGCAGACCTTGGGCTTCATCGTGGATGCCGTCTCGGATGTCCTCACCGTTACGGGTGCCGACATCCAGCCTACCCCCGACCTCCACGGCCATCTGGACACTGCGTTCCTCACCGGCCTGGCAAAGGCCGGGGACAAGCTCGTCGTCCTCCTGGACATCGACAAGGTCCTGATGGCGGGGGAAGCGGCCCAGGCTGTCCAGGCCGCGGCGTAGCGTCCGAACGGTTGGCCTGGAGATCTCTCTCCTCGCGGATAGCCGCATCGGAGGTTTTGGCTTGACGCGCCGAAGGACGGCAATTACAGTCGCTACGGCGCGTGGGTCAAGACCTCAACGTGCGAGCAAGCGAGCACACCAGAAGCACCGATTCGTTCGGCGGGGTGATCGGCGGTCAGAGCTCAGGATCCGCAGTCGCCGGTGTGAGCCTCGGTGGTCGGCCCGGTCCGGCTCGGCCATGTGGCGATCCTGATGCTGACCGACCCGAAACTGAGCTCTCGGTCATGACCCCCCCGTCCCAAGAGATCGATGGGTGCGACGCCGGAGGAGGGCCGGCGCCGGGCCGTGGACTCCTGTAGTCCGCAGGGTACACCATCCGTTCACCTTTTGTCAGTGTGAGCCTCCCTGAAAGGCATTGTTCGCGGGGTCGCTCAGCGTCTTCTCGGACCACACCTCGCGAGGATCCCGCCGATTCCTGAGACCGCGAAGGCTGCAGCATGGCTGACCAGACCAGAGAGGAACTTGCTCGGGAGGTCGTGATGCTCCGGGCCCGCCTCGTGGAGTCGGAGCGGCAGCGCGCCAGTTCGGCTGGAGCCGAAGGGAGCCCTGAGTCTCATCCCACCATCACCAGCCTGGGACCCGACGAGATCGCCTTCCCCTACCAGGCCCTCGACGCGCAGGGCCGCCTCCTCGACGTCAATGCGGCCTGGCAGACCCTCCTCGGCTACAGGAAGGAGGACGCGATCGGGAAGTACTTCGGTGACCTGCTTGTTCCAACCTCCGCAGAGGCGTTCAGGGGGTGTTTCGCCGACGTCACCGCGGAGGATGCAGAGCGCCGGGAAGAGTTCGAGGTCCTCCGGAAAGACGGGACGCCCATGTGGGTTGCCGTGGCCGGCAGGATCGTCTGGCACGGGCCGGGGGGGATCCAGCGAGTGCACTGCGTCCTCCACGACATCACCAGACGCAAAGTGACCGAAGCCAGCCTCGCCACCCGGAATCGGCAGCTCGAAGCGGTCCGCGCGGTCAGTGAAGAGATCACGCGGGAATCGGAACTTCAGACCCTCCTCGGCCTCATCACGCGGCGAGCGGTCGAGCTGGTGGATGCCGAGTCCGGGGCGGTGCACCTCTGGGACGAAGCGGGCCAGGTCGTCGTCCCGCAGGCGTGGCACGGCAAGCTCCTGGAGTGGCAGGCGGACATCCGGTATCATCCAGGCGAGGGCGTCGTCGGCACCGTGGCCCTGCGGCGAGAGGGTCTGATTGTCAACGACTACCGGCGGTCGGTGCACGCGCACCCTGTCTTTATCGCGCGCACGGATATTGGCGCGGTCCTCGCGGAACCCCTCTTGTATCAGAAGCGGTTCCTCGGCGTGATCGCGATCACGCGCGGAGGGACCCGGCCGTTCACGGAGGAAGATCAGGGCGTCCTGCGTCTTTTCGCCGCCCAGGCCGCCATCGCCATCGAGAAGGCAGGGCTCTACGAAGGAGTGCAACGCGAGCTGGCGGAGCGGAAGCTGGCAGAAAAGCGGCTCACCCGACTGAACGAGTGCTTGCTGAGCTTCGGGGCGGATTCAGGGGCAAACATCAATCGACTCGTCGCGCTGTGCGGGGAAGAACTTGGCGCTGCCTGTGCCCTCTACAATCGCCTGGTGGACGGAAGGCTCTGCGCCTGGGGGCAATGGAACACCCCCGCGGATTTCCCTCCTGCCGACGAACCCGATGGGCACATCTGCTACGACGTCATACGGAGCGGTCAGAGCGACCCGTGGGTGATCCGGGATCTCCCCCGGACCGTTTATGCAGAGACCGATCCCGCCGTTCGACGGTACGGGCTGCAGACCTACGTGGGGAAGGCCGTCTCGTTCGGCGGGACCGCCGTGGGGTCGCTGTGCCTTGTGTACCAGGAAGACCGGCTCCCCGGCGCGGAAGACTTGAAGCTCCTGGGTATCGCCGCCTCGGCCATCGGTGTCGAGGAAGAGCGCAGACGGGCGAAGGAGGGGCTTCGGAGCCGCACGCATCAGCTCGAGACCCTTCGCGCGACCGGTGAGGAAATCACCCGGGAGCTGGATCTCACGGCCCTCCTGCAACTCATCACCCGGCGGGCGATGGCGCTCATCGGGGCCGCCGGGGGCATGGTGCGCCTCTGGGACGAGGCGTCCGAACGCCTCGTCGCCCGCGCTTGGCTCGGGGTGGCGGAGGCGCTCCCGGAACGGTCAATACGACTCGGCGAGGGAGTGGCGGGAACGGTGGCGCACCTCCGGGAGGGGCTGATCGTCAACAACTTCCGGACCTCCCGGTTCGCGACGCCATTCCACCTGGAGCGGTCTACCCATACCGCCGTCCTGGCCGAACCCCTGGTGTACCGGGATCGACTGGTGGGGGTGATCCTCCTTACGGTCGAAGATCCCGGACGTCCCTTTACCCCGGAAGACCGCGAAGTGCTCAGACTCTTTGCCGCCCAGGCCGCCATCGCCATCGCGAACGCGCGCCTCTTCGAGGAGCAGCGGCAGAGCTATGCCGAACTCCGGCAGGCACAGGACGAGCTGCTCCGCTCCGAGAAGCTCCGGGCCTTGGGCCAGATGGCCGCCGGCATCGCCCATGACCTGAACAACACGCTGGCGGCCATCCTCGGCCAGACGGAGCTGCTGAAGCTCCGGGTGACGGATCCGGAGATCCAGGCGGGGCTCGCCACGCTGGAGACGGCCGCGAGCGATGGCGCCCACGTGGTTCGCCGCCTCCAGGATTTCTCGCGGCAGCGGGGACCCGCTCCGCAAGCGCTGGTCGCGCTGAACCGGCTGGTCCAGGAAGCCCTGGAGCTCACACGCCCACGCTGGAAGGACGAGGCGCAGCGCCGCAACGCGCCCATCCGGGCCATCACCCGGCTTGAGGAGTGTCCGCCGGTGCGTGGCGACGCATCCGAACTGCGGGAAGTACTCATGAACCTCATCGCCAACGCGGTGGATGCGATGCCGACAGGCGGCACCCTCACGCTGACCACCCACGGTTCCGCCCCCGGCTGGGCGGACATCGCGGTGGCCGATACGGGGGTGGGAATGACCGAGGAGGTCCGGCGCCGGATCTTCGAGCCCTTCTTCACGACCAAGGGTCTCCACGGGACCGGCCTCGGTCTCTCCGTCGTCTACGGGATCGTCGAACGGCACCAGGGACAGATCGCCGTGGATTCCGCCCCTGGCCAGGGGACGACCGTGTCGCTCCGGTTCCCGGCGGCCGAGGCGGCACCGTCCGCACCCAGCGAGCCGGCCCACGTCGCCCACACCTCCCCCCGCACGCTCCTCCTCATCGACGACGAGGCGGTCGTTCGCCAGACCTTGGGCCAACTCCTCCGAGCGGCCGGGCACACCGTCTTCGAGGCGGACGGCGGCCCGCGCGGGCTCGAGGTCTTGCGGGAGCATGCCATCCACTGCGTGCTCACCGATCTCGGCATGCCCGAGATGACCGGCTGGGAGGTCGCGCGGCGTGTCAAGCAGGAGCATTCGCGAATCCCCGTGGTGCTTCTCACGGGGTGGGGACAGCAGTTGATGGGTGGCTCCCCCGATCAGGCATGCGTCGACCGGGTCCTGGGGAAGCCGATCCGATTGGAGGAACTCCAGGAGGCCATCGCCAGCCTGACCACTCGCCCCGAGGAGCGCCCGACAGCGTGAGCCTTGGCCCATCCCGAACCATCTTCGTGAGGATGCGTTCGGCATCCCCGGGTGAAATGCCACGGGCCCCCCGCCCACCGGGAGGCCCGTGATCGTTCCCTGTCGGGGGATCCCGCCTACGCCTTCAGATACGTGTTGAACCAGGACACGCAGCGGCCCCAGGCGTCCCTTGCGGCCTCCGGCCGGTAGCTCGGCCGGTAATCCGCGTGGAAGGCATGGGGGGCCCCGGGGTAGAGGACGAACTCGGCCAGCGTGCCTGCGGCCTTCAGGGCGGCCTCCATCTCTTTCACGTCGCCCGCCGGGATCCCCTGGTCGGCTTCCCCGTACAGACCCAGGACCGGGCACTTGATCCGCGCGGCCACATCCAGCGGACCGACGCTCCGGATGCCCGCCGTCTTGGCTGGCTTGATGGGACCGTACCAGGGCACGGCGGCCTTCATGTCATGGTTGTGGGCGGCGTACAGGAGGGTGTACATCCCACCCCGGCAGAAGCCTGTGACGCCCATCCGATCCCCTCGCGCGGAGGGGTGCTGTTTCGCGTAGGCTGCGAGCCCGTCCAGGTCACCCATCACCTGCGCATCCGGGACGGCGTTGACGACCTTCAGCACGGCCGCCTGATCCGGGAGCTGCAGGACGCCGCCCTCCCGCGCGTAGGTCTCGAAGGTGATTCCCAGGAACCCTTCCTTGGCAAAGCGGCGCGCCACGTCCTTGATGTGCTCGTGCATGCCCCAGATCTCGGGGATGACGAGGACGACCGGATACCGTCCCGCCGCCGCGGGCCGCGCCTCATAGATCGGGACCTGGAATCCGCCGACGGCGACCTTCGACTCCGCCGTGGCCAGGCCCGCTGTCGGGGTGGCGACGACCTGGGCCGCCACGGGACCCGCCGCGATGGCGAAGCCGGCGACGCTCGCTCCGGTGGCAGCGGCGCCGGCCATGAACTGCCGCCGGGAAAATCCCTCCTGGGCGTTCGAGATCCAATCCTTCGGTTCCTGCATATCTGCCTCCTTCAGTGTCTTGGCAATCGGATGGGGTTGGAACTCCCGTTGTCTGTCACACAGGGGTCCCAGGCTACACAGGCAACACACCGATGGCAATCCGGATTCTCGCGTGCGGGCGTTTGGCTTGCTCCGGGCGAGGGAGGTCTGGTATTCTCTGGGCCTTCCAGGGCACCGAGAATCGTGGAGGGGGACATGGACAACCTGAGTCTCCGGGGCAAGGTCGCTGTCGTCACCGGGGGGACGCGAGGCATCGGCCGGGCCGTCGGCGCCGCCCTCTTGACCCGGGGTGCGAACGTGCTGATCTGCGGGCGGAGTGCGGCAGAGGCCGAGCGGGTTGCAGCGGATCTGACGCGGCACGGACCAGGCAAGTGCGCGGGGACGGTCTGCGACGTCCGGCGATACGATCAGGTTGAGGCCTTGATGCGGCATGCCGGACAGACCCTCGGAGGGCTGGACGTCCTGGTGAACAACGCCGGCATCGCGGGCCGCGGGGCCGTGGCCGACATCCCCCTGGAGCTGTGGCACGCCGTCATCGACACCAACCTCACCGGAGTCTTCTACTGTTGCCGCGCCGCCGTCCCCTGGATGCGGAAGCGGGGCGGCGGTTACATCATCAACATCGGCAGCCTGGCCGGGGTCAACCCCATCCCCAACCTCAGCGCCTACAACGCCTCGAAGTTCGGCCTGGTGGGCTTCAGCGAGGCGTTCATGCAGGAGATCCGCTACGATGGCATCCGCGTGAGCACCATCCTGCCGGGCAGCGTGGACACGGAGTTCGGCGGTCGCACGCCAGGGCAGGAGGGCTGGAGGCTCGCCCCGGAGGACGTGGCCGCGGTCGTGGTCCAGCTCCTGGCCCACGAGCCGCGGTCGCTCCCCAGTCGCGTGGAAATCCGGCCGTCCATGCCGCCCAAGAAGGGATGAACGGGGAACCGCTCTCACAGGAGGAGGAGGAGTCATGCGCCGCATCGTCTTCTCGACCGCCCTTGTCCTCGGAATCATCGCGGCGTCGGTCCTCGTGGGCAATTCCGCGGAGGCCGGCGAGAAGGTGACCCTGAAGATCGGCCACGTCCTGGACACCAAGCATCCTTACCATGTCGGGGCGGAGTCTTTCGCCAAGCGCCTGAAGGAGCTGGCCGGGGACCGGATCGATCCGCAGGTGTACCCCAGTTCCCAGCTGGGCAACGAGCGCGAGATGGTGGAGGCCATCCAGTTCGGCACCATGGAGGCCGCAGGCGTGACGAGCGCGGTCGTCAGCCGCTTCGTCCGCGAGCTGGAGATCTTCAACCTGCCTTTCCTGTTCCGTGATTTCGCCCACGTCTACAAGGTGCTGGACAGCCCCTTCGGCGAGGAGCTCAACCAGGCGGCGCTGAAGAAGGGCCTCCGCATCCTGGGCTTCTGGGTCGGCGGGACGCGCAGCGTCTACGCCCGGAAGGCCATCGGCGACCTGGACTCGCTGAAGGGTCTGAAGATCCGGACGATCGAGACGCCGATGGTGCTCGCGACCTGGAAGGCCCTGGGCACGATCCCCACGCCCATCCCGTTCAGCGAGGTGTACACGGCCATCCAGCAGGGGATGGTGGATGGCGGCGAGGGGAACGTCATCAGCTACAACAGCATGAAGTTCGACGAGGTGGCCCCCTACCTGTCCCACGTCAAGTACCTGAACACCATCACGCCGCTGATCATCGGCGAGAAGTTCTTCCAGGCCCAACCCCCCGAGGTGCAGAAGGCCATCCTGCAGGCGGGGAAGGAGTCGGTCCCGGTCGAGCGGAAGTCCAACGAGGACGACGAGTCGAAGATCGTGGATATCCTCCGCGCCAAGGGCCGGACCGTCGTGATCCCGGACATTGCCCCGTTCCAGAAGGCGGTGCAGCCGATCTACGAGCAGTATGGGAAGACGATCGGCCTGGACAAGATCCGCTGGGTCCAGGACTACCGGTGAAGAGCGACCGGGACCCCGCAGCGAGGCTGCACCCGGAGGGGCTCACGCCCCTCCGGGTGCTTCGGAGTCTCCTCACCCACCCGGTCGAATGGGCCTGCGGCCTGCTGATGACGGCGATCACCGTGGTCGTCTTCCTGCAGGTCATCACCCGCTACGTGCTCGCCTACCCCTTCGATTGGCCCGAGGAGCTGGCCCGGATCCTGTTCGTCTGGGTGGCCCTCCTCGGGGCGGTCGTGGCTCTGCGAAGGGCGGGACACTTCAGCATCGGGGCCCTCACGACCGCCCTCCCGGCGCCGCTCCAGCGGGGCCTGTCTATCCTCCTGCGCCTGACGCTCCTCGGGTTCCTGATCCTCGTGACCTGGCTCGGGGTGGACGCCACCCTCCGGGTGCGGGATCAGCTCTCGTCGGCCATGGAGATCTCCATGAGCTTCGGCTACGCCTCGGTCCCGGTGAGCTTCGCGCTCATGGCCCTGGAGATGGTCCGGGGCGTCTGGCGAGACCTGCGGGGGGCGCGGCGGTGATCTCCCTCCTGTTCGGGTTGCTGGCCGCCCTGATCCTGCTGAACTCCCCCATCTCGCTCGCCCTCGGCCTGGCGTCCGCGGTCACCGCGGCGGTGCAGGCCAAGGGCCCGCTGCTCTTCATTCCCCAGAAGATCTACACCTCCCTGGATTCGTTCCCGCTGCTGGCGGTCCCCCTCTTCATCCTGGCCGGGTCGTTCCTGGAAACGGGCGGGGTGGGCCAGCGTCTGGTGAATCTGGCCAACGTCATGGTGCGCCACCTGCACGGCGGGCTGGGCATGGTGGTCGTGGTGGCGACCACGATCTTCTCCGAGATCTCCGGCTCCTCCGCCGCGGACGCCGCCGCCATCGGGTCCGTGACCATCCCGGCCATGCTGCGGCTGGGCTACACGCCGGCGTTCGCCACCGCCCTGGTGGCCGCGTCGGGCGGGGCGGCGGTCCTCATCCCGCCCAGCATCGCCGCCGTGATCTACGGCTGGCAGGCCAACACCTCGGTGGGCGCCTTGTTCGCGGCCGGGTTCATCCCCGGGTTCGCGACTGCCGCCGCGCTGATGATTTACATCTCCTTCACCGCCCGGCGGCACGGCTTTCCCACGGAGGCGAAGGCATCCTGGGCCGAGGTGGGCCGGGCCCTGCGGGAGTCGCTGCCCGCACTGCTCATGCCGGTCATCATTCTGGGCGGGATCTTCGCCGGTCTCTTCACGGCGACGGAGTCGGCGGCAGTCGCGGTTATCTACGGTCTGGGCGTGGCGCTGTTCTATTACCGGGAGCTTTCGTGGCGGGACCTGCCCAAGATCCTGGTGGATTCGGCGGTGACGACCGGGATCGTCGGCCTCCTCCTGGGGATGGCGGCCGTCTTCGGCTGGGTGCTGACCACGCTCCAGGTTCCCCTGACGCTGGCGAACTTCATCCTGGCCGTCTCCGGGAGTCGCTGGGTCTTCCTGATCCTGGTGAACGTGCTGCTCCTGGTTGCGGGCTGTTTCCTGAACGCGACGGCCATCCTGGTGGTGATCGTGCCCATCCTCTTGCCCATGGCCGAGCGGTTCGGCGTCGACCTCGTCCACTTCGGCATCATGGTCATCGCCAACCTCGGCATCGGGTACGTGACGCCGCCGGTCGGGACCTGCCTCTACGTGGCGTGCAGCATCTCGAAGGAGCCCCTGGACCGGGTGATCCGGCCGCTGACCCCCCTCCTCCTGGTCATGGTGGTCATGCTCGCCGTGGTGACCTTCGTCCCGGACCTGACCCTGGTGATCCCCAGGCTTCTCTACCGCCGCTAGCCTGGTCGCGCCGCAGAGACGGAGCTGATAGCGGGCGGCCAGATAGACCTTGACAACCATACGGTCGTTTCGTATTCATCGTTCACCACTCGAATGAAGTGCCCCCGACCTCGCGAGAATTCGTTGCGGCGCGAGACCGGTATGCGGCGGCACCACCTCCACGAATCCGAGGTCCAGGGGGCCGTCTACCGGGCGGGCATCGTCAACCCGGCGACACCATCCCCCCGCGCCACCACCGCCCGCAGGCAATCGTCCGGCCGAATTAGGTTGCAGCCCCCTGCAGCCCATCCCGGTGCGCTCCACCGCCCCTCCCGCGAGGCCGGAACCATTGCCGTCACGGGGATACCCTCGGACCCCGTGGCCAGGCGCACCGAAATAGGCTACAGCTTTCTGCAGCCCCAAGAGAAATCGGCCGGGCTGTCTACTCCTAGTTATCCGAACGTAGCAGGGAACGAGACGGGATGCGGCTGATGGGGATAGTGCTCGGAGGGCTCACGCTGGTGGTCCTCGTGGGCTGTGGCGAAACCAGGGAGGACTCCTTCTCATCTATCTCCACGCCTGAAGCGCAGGGCATGGTATCTCGGGGTTGGATCCCGGCCGTCCTGCCGAGCACCGCGACAGACGTGCGGGTGCGTTCGAACATCGATACCATCATGGTGCGGGGCGCCGCTCGCGTTCCGGAGGCTGATCTTGGCCGACTGCGCGCGGCTCTTCGCCCGCTGGCAGACGATGTCGCGCCTGCCTTCTGGCCCAAAGGGAGCGTCACGCCAGCCTGGTGGCCAGTTGACCTGCGGCCTCCCGGCCGCACGTCGGAGTTGCGGGCACGCGGCTGGGAGGTATTCTTGATGCCGGGTCGAGCCGCCACGAACATGGCACTTCATCCGTCGGACGGCTTTGTGTACTTCTGGAGCGAGAGCTCATAGCGGAAGGCATCGGATAACAACGCGCTGAACCCGTCGATCCATCGCATCACGGCGCTTGCGAACGACACCAAGCGCCGCGGCGCTCGGCTGGCGGGTTAGCACGAACGTTCGGCCCGAAGGGTTGCTCGAGCCCCGGCTCGATGGTAAATTCCCTTCATGCAACTCCCCAACGGCGAGCGGGCGGTCGTTGACCTTCGGAAGCTGCGGGACTACTGTTTGAATCCGGACAGTCCCAGAGGGCGACACAAGGCGCGTGTGTTTGCTGCGGCGCTGGGATTGACGGCGGAGGACGCCCCCAAGCTGCAGGCGAAGTTGCGGGAGATTGCTCGGACCGGAAACGCGACGCTTGGCGAAGTTGACCTGTACGGTCAACGGTACACGATCGACTGTGAAATGGTGACAGAGGTGGGCAAGGCGATGATCCGTAGCTGCTGGATCGTTCCGCGCGGCAAGACCACACCACGGTTGACAACGTGCTACATCAAGAAGAGGAGACGGTGATGCCCCCACGAAAGAAGAGCATTGGGTTGCTCGAGACCGTGGCGCTACTTGAGGACCTGCCCGAGCGCAAGCTCAAACGGGGCGAAGTCGGCACGGTTGTCGAGATTCTCGCACCAGGGGTCTACGAAGTGGAATTCTGTGATGACGAGGGACAGACATATGCCGAGCTGGCGTTGCGCAGGGATCAGCTCGTTCCCCTGCACAATAGAGGAGAGGCATTGAGGATTGTGGCGTGAGAGAACGGCCGAACAAGAGAATCCAGCCGATGCCAAGAAACGGCACGGCTGATTCACGGGGTTCGGCCGGGTCGGCAATGTGAAACGAGTCAGGCTCGTACCTGTTGGTGTGATGCCGATTGTCCTTGCCGCTTATGCCCACAACCCAACTTGGCCTCGGCTGCCGGCAGGTGCGAAAACCGACCGGGTAGTGGTCGAAAAGGCGAGGCGCTCACTCACCCACATGTTGCAAGAAGCTATCTTGAAGTCCTACCGAGTCAGGCTGGGCCGGGATCCGGTCGGCGCGAAAGTCAGGCAGGGCGACGGGCGCACACCCGAAGGGCGGTACACCATTGACTCCAGAAATCCCCGCAGCCGCTTTCATCTCGCGCTCCACGTTTCGTATCCCGACGCTGGCGATCGAACGCGTGCGGCGGCAGCGGGGCTCTCGCCCGGTGGCGACATCATGATTCACGGCCTCCCGAACGGTTTAGGCTGGCTCGGTCGCCTTCACCAGTTGATGGATTGGACCGATGGGTGCATTGCCCTCACGAATCCTGAAACGGATGAGATCTGGCGAGCGATTCCCGACGGGACGCCGATCGAGATCAAACCATGACCCGTGAAGGGCCGAAAAAACCGCTTGAACGGCCCGGCTCCGCCGAGCGCTCAGCGGCGCTGCGTCCGTTGGGCCGGTAGGGATGCGGTGAGGGGACTGGACGATGGCCGACATCGCCAGGCTCGTCGCACTTGGCGCGAGCAACCTGACACGCGGGTTCCGGTCAGTGGTATCGGCGTCACGGGCAGCATGGGGACCTGAGGTTGAGGTGCTGGCTGCCCTCGGGCACGGCCGGTCGTATGGAGTTCCGAGTAGAGTGGTCCTCCGTACCCTCCCCGGTATCCTCGAGTCAGGCCTATGGCGGGCGCTCGAGTCCCTGCCTCACCGCCCGACTCGCGCCCTCGTGACCGATGTGGGGAACGACATCCTCTATGGCTTCTCGGCCGAGCAGACTCTGGCCTGGGTCGAGGAGGCCCTCAATCGTCTGCAGCGCGGGACGAGGGACATCATCCTCACGCAACTTCCAGTTGCCAGTATCCAGCGGCTGTCCCGGGCGAGGTATGTGATGATTCGCTCCGTCCTCTTTTCGTCCTGTCGCCTGTCGTTGACCCAGGCGCTGGAGGCAGCCGAAGCAGTCAACGCAGGCCTTGCCAAGCTGGCGACTACCCGCGGCATCAGGTTCTTCAGGCCGGATCTCGCCTGGTATGGATTCGATCCCATCCACATTCGCCCGTCGTGCCGGCGGTCGGCGTGGCGAGAGATCCTCGATGCCCGTGCTGCGTCGAATGCAGGTCGCGGCTCCCTGCTGGAGGGGCTGAGGCTTTCCCTCATGGCTCCTGAGCGGCGGTGGATCCTTGGCGTCGAGCAGTTCACTCCGCAATCGAGCGTGCCGCTCCCGTCAGGCGCTCGGGTGTGGCTGTACTGACCCGAGCGGACAGGTGAGCGAGCGGCCCAACAGGCGGTTCCACGCGACCGGTCACTCGCTCCGCTCGCAACCGGCGCGTGACCCGCGACGTTGGGCATCGAACCGCCCGTGGGAAAAGGGTTGGGTCATGGTACCGAGTCAGGTGTCGGATACCTGGGAACGGGGAGATCCCTATGAGCGGTATGTGGGCCGATGGAGCCGTCGGGTGGCGCCCCGGTTTCTCTCGTGGTTGAGCGTTCCCGCCGGGCGACGCTGGCTGGATGTCGGCTGCGGCACCGGAGCGCTGTGCACGGCCATTGTGGACCAGTGTTCGCCATCGTCGGTAGTGGGGGTCGAGCCCTCGGAAGATTTTCTCGGCCAGGCAAGGCAGCAGCTCGCCGGCCGTGTCGTGTTTCACCGAGGCAGCGCTGCGGATATCCCGCTGGGTGACAGCGCGGTCGATGTGGCCGTGTCGGGATTGGTCTTGAACTTCGTCCAGGATGAGCACGCCGCGCTTGCCGAGATGGGGCGAGTCACGGCCAGCGGGGGCACGATCGGGGCGTACGTCTGGGACTACGCGGGAAAGATGGAGCTGATGCGCCTTTTCTGGGATGCGGTGGTCGAACTTCACCCGGAGGCGGTGAAGATCGACGAAGGGGTTCGCTTCCCCCGGTGCCGCCCGGAGGCGCTTGTGGAGCTTTTCCAGAACGCCGGACTCCATGGCGTCGAGGTAACGGCACTCGACATACGGACGCCCTTCGCGAACTTCGAGGACTACTGGGGACCATTCCTGGGCGGCCAAGGACCCGCTCCGGCCTACGCCATGTCTCTGGATGCGACGGCCCGGGCTCGTCTGCGCGACTGCATACGGCAGCGCATCCCTCTGCAGCCCGACGGTTCGATCTCCCTGAGCGCTCGGGCATGGGCAGTTCGGGGAACGGCCGTGAAGTAGGTGATGCCCAACAGGTGTTGGAGCGGGCCATCCGCAAGCGGCCGGCCGCTGAAGGGGAGGGTGGGCCGGAAGCCGAACACACACTTGTTGGTCCGGAATAGAGGCAGTAACATGTGAGCATTGTCGGGGATCAAGCTGAGGTGCTCGGGCCGGTGCCGTTCGCGCCAAATCAGGGAGCTGAAAGGAGTCGATCAGATGGAAAGGAAGAAGGCGACGGATTTCGATCCGCAACTGCTGGCGCTCTTCGACAAGTATGTGCACGGCCACATCAGCCGCCGCGAGTTCCTGGATGGCGCGTCGAGATTCGCCGTCGGCGGCCTGACGGCGACCGCATTGTGGGAAATGCTGCGCCCCAACTATGCGCTGGCGCAGCAGGTCGCCAAGACCGACAGCCGGATCAAGGCCGAGTATGCGATGTACCCCTCGCCGAACGGCAATTCCCCCAATGGCATGATGCGGGGGTTGCTTACCCGGCCGGCGGCCGACAACAAGTTCCCCGCGGTGGTGGTGGTCCACGAAAACCGCGGCTTGAATCCCTATATCGAGGATGTCGTCCGGCGCCTGGCCGTCGCCGGATTCCTGGCTCTTGGACCGGACGCCCTCTGGCCGCTTGGCGGCTATCCGGCCGTCGACAAGTACGGCGCGGAGGCCGATGAGAAAGCCGTCGCGATGCAGCGGACGCTCGATGGCAAAAAAATCGTCGAAGACTTCGTCGCCGCGGCCGGCTTCCTGCTGACGCACCCTCAATCGACCGGCAGACTCGGGGCGGTGGGGTTCTGCTTCGGCGGTGGCATGGTCAACACGCTGGCCATCCGGGTGCCGCAGCTTGCCGCCGGGGTTCCCTTCTATGGCGCTGCGCCCCCTGTCGAGGAGGTGCCAAAGATCAAGGCGGCTCTGCTGCTGAACTTTGCCGAGACCGATCCCAACATCAACGGCAGGTGGCCCGCGTACGAGGCCGCCCTCAAGGCGAATGGGGTCAAGTACGAGGCATATGTGTATCCCGGCACGAACCACGGCTTCCATAACGACACGACGCCGCGCTATGACGAAGCCGCCGCCAAGCTCGCCTGGCAGCGCACGATCGACCACTTCAACAAGGCGTTGAGATCGTAGAATCCAGTTGATCTGCGGGACCGGCAGGGCGGACCCCTTGCCCCCGACGGCCGGTTAAGCAAAGCTGCGCCGACGCGAGCGGCCGTCGCAGTGCTCCAGTCGGGGACTCCGAGTGGCTTCGCACTGGGGGACAAGTGGCAGGTATTCGGTACATATCTCGCCTGGGGTGTGGAGTGCTCCTCCCGCGTCCCGGTGATCCGCATGCACCGGAGCCCCCGGGTACCTCCCCCCGCTCCGTGCCCACGATCGGGTGGTGTTCACCGATCGGCTGAGCGTTCGACTTGGGTCACGGCGGGCCTCGTGGCCGTCTTCCGGCCGGACCACCTCCCGGTCCCTCGACGAGCTTGGGGCCAGCCCCCTGGACATCTCATGCGGCCCCCGTCGCTTGCCGCGTATCCCTCGGACCGCCGCCCCGCTCCGCGCGGAGGGCCTGCACCGTGTGTCCTCTCCTGTCTCCGGAGGCCCTCCGGCGCCGCGCTCTGCACGACCCTCCGCACCGCTGCGGGGGCTGCGCAACGTTAGAGCGTTTCTGGAGGTGAAGCGGTGCCGCCCCGAAATGGGACGCCGGCTGCGACAAGTTCGCGTCATGGCTACTCCCGATCACGCACGCAAGAGCGGCGCCATTTCATGAGCGTTCTTGGAGGGCTGCGCATGGCTTGACGAGGCGATGGCAATCGGGTAGGTTCCCTTGACGAGACTCCTGGTCAGCGCAAGGAAGAGCGGAATGTCCATGAGTTGCGAAGCCGTGGCTGGGTCCGGCGGTCGGGAGCTTCTGTGGGGTCGATGCCAGATATCGGGGAGAGTTGCGTGAAGATCCCCGCCGTGAGGAGGACGGCTGCTGAGGACCTCGCGTTCCCGGCCGAGGGCGCGGCGCCGCGGCCGTCCCCTTGGGTGCGCGGTCCAGCCTGGGACGGGGTGTGGATGCTCAGCGCGCTCTGGCTCGCGCCGCTCGTCCTGTGGCTCGCCCGCGGTCATGCCGACCCGGAGTCGAGCCCCCTCGATCTCCTCTACTTCGGGCTGACCGCGCTGTTCTGGATCGGCCATCGGTTTAGCAGCACGTGGCTCGCGTACTGCACAGAGGCGTACCGGCCTCTCCTTCGCGCCCAGCCGGTGCGGTTCGTCGCGCTCCCGCTGCTGGTGACGGCCGGGTGCTTTGGTGTCTTCCTCCCGTCGGACGCGGCGTTCCCGTGGACTCGCGAGCAGCGCCTCGTGGGGCTGGCGATCCTCGACTATGCCTTTGTGACGTACCATTTCGCCGCACAGCACTTCGGCGCGCTCTCCCTCTATCGCACGCGGGTGGGACGCGGAGGCTGCGCCTTCACGAGACGCATGGATCGGCTTTTCGCGCTGGGCGTCGGCGGCGTCCTCGTCTTTCTTGCCGACATCCTCGCCGGGGCCGTCGCCTACCAGGACTTGTGGGTCGATCGCTGGCTCTTCCCTGCCTGGCTCGTCTCGGCGCAAGACGGGATCCGCGCCGCCGCCACGCTGGGGCTGCTCGCCGCCACGGCCGCAATGCTCTTCGCGGAGGCGCGCGCACCGCGCCGGTCGCTGCCGCGCGTGCTTTACCTCCTGGGACTCGCCGCCATGGTGGCCGTCGCCCTCCGCCCGCGGAGCCTGTTTCCCTTCCTGGTGACCTGGACCTCGCAGCACTGGATCCTCGCGACGGGACTCGGTTCCGAGACGCCGAACGGCGAGCCCGCTCCCGAGCGCGGCGCAGTGCGCCGGGTGCTGCACATGCTGAACACGCGGCCCTGGGCCGTCCTGCTCCTCCTCATGGTGTCGTCGGTCCTCCTGCTGCCGCTCTTCGAGGTCGAAGGGAACCGGCAGGGGGGCACGTACTACGGGGACCGCATATTCGGCGCCGTCGTGACGGGATTGCGTACGTCCTCGTGGATCCCGACCCTCGTGGCCCTCGGCTTTGCGACGGGTTTCGTACATTACCTCCTCGACCGGAGCGTCTATCGACTGTCGGACCCCCAGGTCCGTTCGGCGGCGCGCGGCCTCCTCCCTCGGCCCGATAGACGGACGGCGTCCGCTCCCGCGCCCGTGCCAATTCGCTGATCACGGGTGGGAAGCTGTCTTCAGCGCGCCCCTCGAGGAATATGGGACCCGGCAGGATAGACCCAGGTCAGGCTGCAAAGGCAGAATGGGCCGACAATCGACCGGAGAGGACGGGTGCAGGCCCCGCGCCTGTCAGCCGAGGCAGTATCCCGCCTTGCAGCGTGTGACCCTCAGCACTGGAGGCTGGCATGTCCATTCGACCGATCAAGCGGCTCGTCCGAGCCAAGCCGACGCTGGAAGGGGCCGGCGTGCACCTGCGGCGCGCGTTCGGCTTCGGCGCCACCGCCGACTTCGACCCGTTCCTCCTGCTCGACGATTTCCGGAATGACATCCCGGCCGACTATCTGGCCGGCTTTCCGTGGCACCCCCACCGCGGCATCGAGACCATCACGTACGTCCTTGCGGGGACCGTGGAGCACGGGGATAGCATGGGAAACCGCGGCGCCATCGCCGTCGGCGACGTCCAGTGGATGACGGCGGGGAGGGGAATCATCCACCAGGAGATGCCGAAGGGGGACCAGGCGGGCCGGATGCATGGCTTCCAGTTGTGGGCGAACCTCCCGGCGTCGCTCAAGATGACTGCGCCCCGCTATCAGGAGGTGAAGGCGGTCGACATCCCGGAGGTGACGGAGGACGACGGAACCCGGGCGCGGGTCATCTGCGGGAGCTTCTGGGGGGCGTCCGGCCCCGTGGACGGCATCGCCGCCGAACCGGTCTACCTGGATGTGTCGGTGCCGCCCGGCAAGCGGAAAACACTCCCGGTCGAGACGACCCGCCATGCCTTCGCCTACGTGTTCGCGGGGGCGGGGAAGTTCTGCAACGCGTCGGGCCCCCTGGCGGTGCCCACCGAAGGGGTCGGATGGGCGGACACGACCCTCCCCGAGGAAGCGGACAACCGCTCACTCGTGCTCTTCGACCGCGGCGACGAGATCTCGGTGCAGGCCGGAGACGAGGGGATCCGATTCCTCCTGGTCTCGGGGAAGCCACTCGAGGAGCCAGTAGCGTGGTACGGTCCGATCGTGATGAACACGCAGGAGCAACTGCAGCAGGCGTTCGAGGAGCTCCGGCGGGGGACATTCCTGAAGCCGGGGGCTCGGGGGTAAGGGGTCCGGTCGTCAGCGGGGCGCGTATTTTTCGGTGCGGTGCGGCTTCGTCGGGTAGAATGCCGTTGCGGGGAACGTGGAGCGCCCGGGGCGCTCGACTGCGGACGTTCCGCCGTGAACCTCGAACCCAGTGTCCAAGGAGGCGGAGATGGAAACGAAGACGATGAAGGAGTTCGCGGGCATCTTCTATCGCGAGGGGGCCTTGGAGCCGAAGACCGCTCAGTTGGTCGCCATGGCCGCCATGGCGGCGGCCGGCTGCACCTCCTGAGTGCCGGCGCGCTTCGCGGCCGCGAAGCAAGCCGGGGCCACCGAAGACGAGCTGATGGAGGCCCTGTACTACGCCATGCGGGGCAGAGCCCGCGCCGCCTGGAGCACCATCAAGTACATCGATGGGGTCGAGGATCTGAACAAGAAGTACAAGGGATTCTTCGAGCGGGACGGGAAGAAGTAACGGCGCCCCGCTGGCCGCGTCCTCACGGCCCCTCCGGTCGAATGGAGGGGCCGTGGTTTTCTCTCCCCGAACACCCCGGGCGAAACCGATGGCCCGAGCCCCCGAGGAGGCATACGCCGAGCTGATCCAGCGGGCGAAAGCGGTCGCCCTGCTCGAGTCGTGCGCCTCGCTCCTGCACTGGGACCAGCAGACCTACATGCCCCCGAAGGGCTCGGCCCACCGGGCGGAGCAACTGGCGTTGCTGGCCGGGATGATCCACCAGCAGGCGACCGCCCCGGAGGTGGGAGGCCTCCTGGCGACGGTGGAAGGCAGCCAGGTGGTTCGCGAGCCCGACGCGCCCGCGGCGGTGAATGTCCGGGAGCTGCGCCGGACCTACGACCGGGCCACGAAGCTTCCCCGTTCGCTGGTGGAGGAGCTGGCGCGCACCTGTGCCCTGGCGCACGAGGTGTGGGTGGAGGCGCGGGAGCACTCGAACTTCGACCTGTTCCGGCCATGGCTGGAGAAGGTCGTGGCGCTCAAGCGGCAGGAGGCGGAGGCCGTCGGCTATTCGGAGGTCCCCTACGACGCCCTGCTGGACGACTACGAGCCCGGCGAGACGACGGCCCGTCTGAGGGAGATGTTCGCCGAGCTCCGGGACGAACTGGTCGAGCTGGTCGGCTGCATCGCGGCCTCCGGCAGGCATCCGGATCTCTCGATCCTGCATCGCGAGTACCCGATCGAACGTCAAGAGGCCTTCGGGCGGGCCGCAGCGGCCGCCATCGGGTTCGACTTCACGGCGGGCAGGCTGGACGTGACGGCGCATCCCTTCTGCAGCGGCATCGGCCCCGGCGATACGCGGCTCACGACCCGGTACAACCCCCGCGACTTCGGGGACGCCTTCTTCAGCGTCATGCACGAGGCCGGACACGGCCTCTACGACCAGGGATTGGACCCGTCCGGCTACGGCACGCCCATGGGCTGCGCCGTCTCCCTCGGGATCCACGAGTCGCAGTCCCGTCTGTGGGAGAACTTCGTGGGGCGGAGCCGGGCCTTCTGGGAGCACTTCTTCCCCCGCGCCCGGCAGGCGTTTCCCGGTGGGCTGGAGGACGCGAGCCTGGACGTCTTCCATTTCGCCATCAACGACGTGCGGCCGTCCTTCATCCGGGTGGACGCCGACGAGGCGACGTACAACCTCCACATCCTGCTGCGGTTCGAACTGGAGCAGGCGCTCGTGGCTGGCGACCTGAAGGCGGCCGATGTCCCGGGGGCGTGGAACGAGCGCTTCAGGCGATACCTCGACCTCACGCCGCCGGACGACGCGCGAGGCTGCCTCCAGGACATCCACTGGAGCGGGGGCGGGATCGGCTACTTCCCCACCTATACCCTGGGGAACCTGTACGCGGCGCAATTCTTCGCCCAGGCCCAGGCTGACCTGGGCGATCTGTCGGAGCAGTTCCGTCGCGGAGAGTTCGCCCCGCTCAGGGAGTGGCTCAACATCAAGATCCACCGCCACGGCCAGCGCCACCGCGCCGCCGACTTGGTCCGGGCGGTCACGGGCAGGCCGCTCGGCCCTCGCCCCCTGCTGGATCATCTGCGCTCCAAGTACGCTCCGCTGTACGGAATCTGACCGCACACCGCCGTGGTGCCATTGAACCGTTCGCGATCAGGGGCCACAGCCGGAAACCCTCCGCCATCCCGTTCCTGGCGCACACTGCCGTCGCCGGCTTGACGGCCGTACCGGGCGAAGAGTAGGCTTCTTGCCAGGGCGCCTCCCCGAGCTGGCGGACGGAGGATGCTCCATTGGGTCAGCCAGGATGAGCCTGGCGGCCCCGCGCGAAAAGGACATCGCTGTGAAAGCGGCCAAGAAAACCAGGCCTTCGGACTGAAGAGCCTCACCGCAGAACGTGCGTGTCACACTGACAGGAACTCAGTCATTTTGTTCTCACACGGACCCAGATACTCAAGAGTTGGGCATCATAATCAATCAAGCAAAGGAGGAGCGTATGAAAAAATATGGCGCAGAATTCGTTGGCACCTTCTGGCTGGTTCTTGGTGGGTGTGGCAGTGCCGTTCTGGCTGCGGCGGTTCCCAATATGACCATCGGCCTGCTTGGCGTAGCACTGGCATTCGGCCTGACAGTGCTCACCATGGCCTTCGCCATCGGGCACATCTCCGGCTGTCACCTCAACCCGGCAGTGTCGCTTGGTCTCTGGGCCGGCGGTCGCTTCCCCGCAAGAGAGCTGCTGCCCTACATTGTTGCGCAGGTCTTGGGGGGCGTTGTAGCTGGTGGTGTTCTGTATCTCATTGCCAGCGGTAGGGCAGGCTTTGATCCATCCAAAGGTTTTGCCGCAAACGGCTATGGAGCCCATTCACTGGGCGGGTTTAGTTTGCTGGCTGCCCTGATAACTGAAGTGGTCATGACCATGATGTTTCTCCTTGTCATTCTTGGTGCCACTGACAAACGGGCGCCACAGGGTTTCGCGCCGATTGCCATTGGCTTGTGCCTGACTCTCATCCACTTGATCAGCATCCCGGTTACCCAAACCTCAGTGAATCCTGCGCGCAGTACAGGCGTTGCCGTGTTCGTGGGCGATTGGGCAATTTCACAGCTGTGGCTTTTCTGGGTGGCCCCGATCATAGGCGGTATGCTTGGCGCTGCGATCTATCGCTTTATCGGAAGTGAAGAGGCTTAGCGGGGGAACTATCCATCAAGACGCTCCAGCGGACGCGGCAAGGCCGCGCCGCTGAGCTTTCTCGATTCTCCTTGGGTCGGAACGCGATTGCGTCGAGGACGCGGACGGCCCTGAGAGAAGCGATCTCGCGGGCGGCCTGGATGGTACAAACGCCTGTGCGGGGGAAGAGCCGCGACGGGCTGAAACCTGTGCTGTACATTGACGGATCAGAAACGCACACTGGGAGGGGACGTACGTTGTCGGCGGCTCGAGTCCTGCGCCGGATCGGCGTCCGGCCCTCGACCGTCAGACTCTCTCAGGCGGACGGCAGCTCTGAGGGGAGCCCGAGATTCGTCAGGACCCCGGCCAGCACGGCGCAGGTTTTCTCGTCAATGCGGATGCCTTCCCGGGTTCGCCGGGCCTCTTCGGCGTGGCTCCCCTCGCCGGGGATGTGCACGGGCTGTCCGCCTGGCGTCGGCTTCGCACTCTTGACGTAGGAGGTCAGCCGGTCCACCTCGGCGCGAAACTGCTCGGGCGGCAGGAACCATGAGACGTCGAGAGCCAGGATGAAGAGGCCGTTCATCTCCTCCGGTCCCGGGTGGGGATTGACGAAGCCGGCTCCTGACAGGATCCCCGACAGTACCTCGACGACGAGACTCAAGGCATAGCCTCGGTGTCCCCCGGCAGGAAGCAGGAATCCCCGTGGCTCGGCGAACAGGACTGCTGGATCGCAGGTGCGGGCGCCGCTGGTATCAATCAGCCAGCCAGGCGGCGCGGGCTCGCCGCGCAGCATGAGCTGTTGAACCTTGCCGAAGGCGGCGGCGCTCGTCGAGAAGTCGAACAGGATACCCGGCCCCTCACCCCCGGGAATGCCCATGGCAATCGGGTTGGTGGCGAGCCGCGGCTCCATCCCACCCCATGGCACCACGTTCTGGCCCGCCCCGGAGTCGTTGACGCTGAGGAGTCCGATGAGGCCCGCATCTTTCAGGCTCTCGGCGAAGTCCGCCAGTCGCCCCACATGGTTGCTGTTCCTGGCCGTGACGACCGCGATGCCGCCAGCCTTGGCCTTGGCGATGGCCACCTCCGTGGCGTGGCCGGCCACGACCTGACCGAAGGCGCGCCGCCCGTCCACCTTGGCGGCGAAGCCTGTCTCGCTCGCCACGACCGGACGGGCGGCCGGGTCGAGGAGCCCATTCCGCCACCACTCATGGTACTGGCCCAGGCGATACACGCCGTGGGAGTCATAGCCGCAGAGGTTCGCCCGCACCAGGCAGGCCGCCACCTGGTGCGCATCCTCCGGTCGAGCGCCCATCTTCACGCAGGCCCTGGCGACCACCGCCCGGAGGTCCTCGGCCCGCACCACCCGCATCCCCACCTCCACCCCTCCGCAGAAGTACCCGGAGAAGTACCTGGAAATGATTCATCCGCAGATTACGCAGATTACGCAGATTTCCTGAATAGGACCCCTCCGAGGAATCACCGTAATCTGCGTAATCTGCGGATAAAGCCTGTCTTGTCTCTTGACTAGACGCCGGCGCGCTCGGGGCGCTGGAGGTTCGTGGCGACCTCGACCAGGTGGCCTTCGGGATCCTGGAAGTAGACGGTTCGCTGCCCCCAGGGTCGGTCCTGGGGAGTGCCGAGGAAGGGCACGCCGCGGCCGGACAACTCGCGGTAGGTTCGATCCACATCCTCGACGAGGACGGTCACGGCACCCTCGTGGGCCCCGGGTGCCGGTCGGCCCGCATGGGCGTCGCCGGCCAACTGCGACACCCGCGACCGGGCCAGCAGGGCGAACTTCGCCCCCTCGATGGCGAACTCGGCATACCCCTCCGCTCGAAGACGGACGGGGAAGCCAACCTTCTCCGAGTAGAACGTGAGTGCCCGATCGAAATCGTCCACGAACAGGACCATGTACCCCAGGTACCAGAGCATCGCATCCTCCTCTCACTTTGGCGTTCGACGCAGTGGAAACCAACCCGGAAGGATCGTGACTGGATACCGCACCCCGTTCGCTCTGTCAAGGGCACACCTTGGCCCATCGGCGACGTTCAACGTTCCGCGCGGAACGTTGAACGTCATTCAGTGCGACGAGCGGTGGGCTAATGGATCAAGCGACGGCGGACCAGGCGCGCGGCCAGCAGGTAGGCCGCGAGGGTCGGGGGGATCAGCCACAGGAGCGGCAGGAGGGCACCGGGGCTCGGATCTCCCCGCATCAAGGCTCGGGCCGCCCGGACGGCGTACGTCATGGGCAGGAACCGGGCGAGGTGCCGGGCCCACGCGGGGAGGGATTCCAGGGGGAAGAAGACCCCGCAGAAGAGAAACATGGGGGTGACCACCAGCGTGAGATAGTAGTTGAAGAACTCGAAGCTCCTGGCGAGCGCGGCCACGATCAGGGAGAGGCAGGCGAACAACGACGCCAGCAGGGCGATGACCAGGGGCACAGCCACCGTCCAGCCCGAGGGGGCCAGGCCGAACAGGCTGACGACCAGGAGCATCACCGTTCCGTTGAAGACGCCCTTGCTGGCCCCCCACAGGGCATCTCCCGCCACCACATCCTCGAGGCTCAGGGGAGTGCTGAGGATGGCCTCGTAGGTCTTCTGGTGGATCATGCGCACGTAGGCGCCGTAGGTGCACTCATACGCTGCGGCGAACATCGCGGAGGACATGACCATGCCGGGGGCGACGAACTCGACGTAGGATTGTCCCCCCACCGTGCCCACGAGCTGTCCGAGGCCAAAGCCCAGACCGAGCAGGTAGAGCAGCGGCTCCCCGACGCTCGGCCCCACCAGGCTCGGCAGCGAGTATTTCCTGAACACGTCGAGGTTCCGCTGCCAGAACCGCACCGCCCTCCACGTCGGCCACGGGCACAGCATGAAGAACTCCGGCACTATTCATCCGCAGATTACGCAGATGACGCAGATTATTACGGAACGAGCCCTCCGAGAAATCTGCGTAATCTGCGGATAAGTGAAAGTGGTTCCGTCTCTACTCCTGGAGGCTCCGGCCGGCGAGCTTGAGGAACAGGTCCTCCAGGCCGGCCGGCCGGTGGAGGAGATAGGACGGTCGGAGGGCGCCCAGCGCCGGCAAGAGGCTGCGGCCCTCGCTCACGTACAGGTACAACGTGTCTCCCGCCCGCTCGTAGCGAATCGGCTTCCCGTCCAGCAGGCCGAGGGCCCTTCGCTGCAACGCCTCGTCCCCGCGGACCTCGATGACCTCGTCGCCGATCTCGGCCCGGACCAGGTCCATGGGCCGTCCCAGGCGCAGGATGCGGCCGGCGTGGAGCAGGGCCACGCGGTCGCAGAGCTGACCGGCCTCCTCCATGTAGTGCGTGGTCAGGACTTGCGTGATCCCCTGGGCCTTCAGGCTCCGCAGTCGCTGCCAAACCAGGTGCCGGGCCTGCGGGTCCAGGCCGGTCGTGGGCTCGTCGAGGACCAGCAGTTCGGGTTGATTGAGGAGGGACCGCGCGATGAGGAGGCGGCGCTTCATCCCGCCGGACAACTCTTCCAGCGGGCTGTGCGCCCGCGTGGTCAGCCCCACAAATTCCAGGAGGTCTACGGCGCGGCGCCTGGCCTCGACCCGGGGGATGTCGAAGTAGCGGGAAAAAACGAGCAGGTTCTCCAGCGGGGTGAAGTCCGGATCCAGGTTCTCCTCTTGGGGGACCACGCCGAGACGGCGCTTGACGGCGGCCGGCTCGCGGTCCACGCGGTGTCCCAGGACCAGGAGGTCGCCAGCGGTGAGCGGGACGACTGCGTGGATCATCCGGACGATGGTGGTCTTCCCCGCGCCGTTCGGACCGAGGAGGCCGAAGCACTCGCCGGCCCCCACCTCGAGGCCGATCCCATCCACGGCGACGAGGTCGCCGAAGCGTTTCTTCAGATCATGGGCGATGATGGCTGGTGACGACATACGAGCCGAGAGCCTCGAGCCGAGGGCCGAGCCCCGCGCCCCTGCCTCCGACTGCCGAAAAAGGAAACCCCCGGCGGGATGGTACGTCGCCGGGGGGTTGGCGTCAATCCGCCGCTGGCGGATTCCGGTGGACTACTGCTGGGCGGCTGCCATCTTGGTGACGTTCGCCGCCTGCTTCCCCTTGGGGCCATCTACGACCTCGAACTCTACCTCCTGACCCTCGCTGAGGGAGCGAAAGCCCGTGCCCTGAATGGCGGTATAATGTACGAAGACATCATCGCCATCGGCCCGCTCAATGAATCCGTACCCCTTCGCGTCGTTGAACCACTTCACCTTCCCAGTCAGTCTCACTTCCGATCCTCCTTCTTACCGCGCATGGTCAAATATCAGGAGGGGCATCCGGGCCATGACGCCCGCACCCCCCCAGCCAACCCCAACATCGGGGATGGGCTCAAATAGAAAAACCGCGACGGCGAATTCAACACCCCGTCGCGGTTTTTGAACACCTTGCAGAGTACAAACTGCCCGTCCCGAGCATCGATCAGCAGTTACGTGATATCTCGCTGGGGCGGACGTTACCGTGGCTGGCTGGGGTTGTCAAGGTTTTTTTCAAAAAGTCTGGGATTTTGTCTGTATCTCTCCGACACTGGACCCGGCTCGATCCGGCTCAGTACTTGGGCTGGAAGGACGAGATGATCCGCATCGTGAAGGCCGCCGTCAACAAGACTTCCTTGACGCAGGCCACCGCCAGGTCCGAGGGTCGGATGCCCCAGAACCGCATTCCACGGAGGTGCTCCCAGCTCCTGGCCCAGACCCGCCGGAGGTCCTGGCGGGAGTAAACCACCCGGTTGCTCAGGGCATCGAACTTCACGAACATCAACTGCAGCTTCGACGGCAGGCGATCCCGGAATCCGGCATAGGTCTCACGCCACTCCTGCGCCTTCGGCTTCTGCCAGGCCTCTTTGTGCAGGGCGGAGAGGTGATCCAGCATGCGCCTGGCCGGTCCCTGGTCTCCGGCCACGCGGCGGTAAAGCTCTTGCATCCGGGTCTGGAGGCTTCCCCATTTCTTCAGGAAGGCGTCCAGGTCCTTGGGGCTGAGCAGGATCTTGGAGGTGAGATCCTCGAAGGGGTCCAGCAACGCCCGTGCCCTGGCGGGGAGCGCAGCCTTGGCATCGTCATAGGCCTTCTGCCACTCGGGGATCTTCAGGGTCTGCCAGATCTCGCCCTGGATCCGCTCGATCTCCTCGACGAACTGCCTCTCCCGATCGCTGCGAGGCCGCGTCTGGAGCCACACCTCCTCCATCTCCTTGAGGAAGCAGATCCAGGACCAGAACAGGTGCATCAGATCCTGGGCGCGCTTCCACACGTGCACCGGCCAGGGGTCGATGGCGAACCCGGGCCGCCGGGACCGCCGGTCCTTCAGCCGGAAGAAGCCAGCGATCATGGGGTGCTCGTTCTCGATCAGGGCCGCGTTCTTGTACCACATGTACAAGAAGATGAGATTCCAGTAGGCCGTCGGGTTGTGGTTCCAGCGGGTCAGGATCTTGATGAGGTTCTCTTTGCTGTAGAAGGTCTTCCAGGCATCCCGGTAGGCCTGCATCCACTCCTCGGACGTCATGTGCGGATGTCTGACCGTCGCGTGGAAGGAATCCCGCTTGTTGAAGTCGGGGTCCATCCATTCCCCCCGCTTCTTCAACTCCACGTGGTCGTGGGACCCCGGGATGGGGGTCAGCATGAAGAAGGAGGCCTGATCCGGCTGGACCTCATCCATGAGGTACTGGATGTCGCGCGGAACCTGCTCCTTCGTGTCGAAGGGGAGGCCGATGATGTAGGCGGCGTGGACGACGATGCCGGCCTCGTGCCACTCGCGGATGATATCCCGGTAGGTCTCGACCTTGTTCTGGGCCTTGCTCTCCACCTTGAGGTTCTGCGGGTTCACACTCTCCATACCCATGAAAACCTGGCTGCAGCCCGCTTCCGCCGCCAGGCGAACGAAGTCCTTGGGCTTGCGCGCCAGGTCCACCTGCATCATGAAGGTGACCTTGACGCCTTCCTCCTTCCGCAGGCGGATGAGCCCCTCGAAGGTCTCTCGCCAGTACTTCTTCCGGGCGAAGTTGTCATCGGTGAAGAAGTAGAAGTCGATGCCGTACCGGTGGTAGTTGTGGCGCACGAGATTCGCGATCCACTCCGGGGACCGCTCGCGCATGGTCCGACCCTGCACATTGATGATGGAGCAGAAGCTGCAAGTGAAGGGGCACCCCCGGGACGTCTCCACGGTGCCAAAGGACGACCGCGCGAAGTGCTTCATCGTCGTGGGGCTCATCACCGGCAAGGGGGCCTTCTCGATGTCCACCAGGCTCTTCAGGTCCTGGGCGAAGGAGTACAGGCGCCGGAGGCGCCCGTTGAGGGCGTCCGCCAGGATGCCCTCCCAGTAGCCCTCCACCTCGCCGGAGACGACGACGATGGACTCCCGGAAGAGTTCCTGGATATCGGGCTCCTGCTCGTTCAGCATGTTGATGGTTCCGCTGGTGTGGAAGCCGCCCATCAGCACGTCGAGGCCGTGGGCCCGGAATTCCCGCCCCAGATCCATGGCCCGGGGGAACTGGTTGGTCTGGACGCCGACCAGGCACACCACCAGCTTGGTGGCGGGCCGGCGGGACCACCCCACGATCTTCCTGACGGGCACCTTCTCCGTGGTCTCGTCGAAAGTGTCCACCTGGATCTCGATGTCCCCGAAGACGCGCCGCTCCGCGATGTCGGCGGTCAGCCCGTGCAGCACGTTCAGGGTGTTGCTGGGGAGCACCCCTCTCCAGAACCGGATGACGTACCCGTTGTCGTCATACTTGGAGGGTTTGACCAGCACGACGCGAAGGCTCCTGTATCTCCGGGCCTCCGGGAGCAGCACGGGCCGTTTCCCCCCCGCGCCCTGGGCCGTCGGATCCATCACGGCAAGCGGCGACATGTCACCGCGGGTGTGGCTGACGTTCCCCATCACCGAACCCCCGAATCTCTGAATGGATTGCATGCCATGCGGGGCCGCCCCAGGCACGGCGAGATCGGAACCCGGGACTGCCCGCCCGTCGAACGACGTGACTCGATCCCCACAGCCTGTCACCACTTACCTGCTGCACGGTTGGGAGGACCAGGTCGTGCGGTCGCAAGCGGGGAGTTCCGGCCATGAGCCTCCAAATCCAGGGCAGGGCGAAAACTGTCCGGAACCCTATCGCGATGGGCGGTGAATGTCAATTGCAAATTCCCGATCGGTTGAGGATCGAAAGGGCCGACCCGGATGGGAAGGACCGCCTGTCGCCTGCCAGGCACCAGTCGCCGCGAATGACGGACAAGGGGGCAAACGCGGTTGACAAGTAGGGCAAAGCTGGTATAAAGGTAACCTGCTGAAAACCTTGGAGCGACTGATGCCCGCGTTTCTGTGGCGATGGGCCGTCACCGCTGTGGCCATCGGTGTGGCCGCTCAGGTGTTGCCCGGGATTTCCGTGGATGGCCCGTGGGCGGCCATCGTGGCGGCGCTTTTGCTCGGGTTTGTCAACGTCACGCTGCGCCCGATCCTGCTGGTCCTGACACTGCCCATCACGGTCTTGACGCTGGGCCTCTTTGCTCTGGTGGTGAACGGCGCGATGCTGGCCCTGGTGGCGCATCTGGTGAAGGGGGTCCACGTGGCGGGCTTCGGAAGCGCGGTGCTGGGCGGCATCGTGATCAGCCTGGTGGGCGGGCTCTTGAGCTGGCTGCTCCAACCACGTGGCGGGGTGCACGGCACGCTCCGGCACTCCCGCGGTGGCCTCTAGGGGCGGAGGGGAGGCGACGTGACCATCCGGAAGGCGGTCTTTCCCGCGGCGGGTCTGGGAACCCGGTTCCTGCCGGCGACCAAGGCACAGCCCAAAGAGATGCTGCCCATCGTGGACAAGCCCACCATCCAGTACGTGATGGAGGAGGCCGTCGCCTCGGGCATCCAGGACATCATCGTCGTGACGGGCCGGGGGAAGAACGCCATCGAGGACCACTTCGACCGCTCGATCGAGCTGGAGTTGATGCTGGCCCGGAAGGGCCGGCCGGATCTGCTGGAGGTGGTCCGGCGGGTCTCGGAGCTGGTCCGCGTCTGTTACGTCCGACAAGGGGAACCCCTGGGCTTGGGCCACGCGGTCCTGGCCGCGAAGGAGCTGGTGGGGGACGAGCCATTCGCCGTGCTGCTGGGCGATGATATCCTGACGGACACGACGCCGGCACTGCAGCAGATGATCGAGGTGCACGAGAAGCACCGGTGCTCCGTGATGTGCGTGAAGCGGGTCCCCAAGGCCGACGTCTCACGCTACGGCGTGATCAAGGGCCGCAAGGTGGACGAGCACCTGTATCACATCATGGACATGGTCGAGAAGCCGGAGGTGGGCCGGGCTCCCTCGGACCTCGCGGTCATCGGCCGGTACATCTTGACGCCCGACGTGTTCCCGCTCCTGGAGAAGACCGCCGAGGATCGAACCGGCGAGATCCAGTTGACCAACGCCCTCAAGGGGCTGCTCAAGGGCCGGCGCAACATGATCTACGCCCTGGAGTTTCAGGGGCACTGGCACGATGCGGGGACCGTGCTGGGCTTCCTCAAGACCACGGTGGAATTCGCGCTGCTGCGGCCGGACGTGGCCCCGGGCTTCAAGGAATTCCTGCGGGGCCTGGATCTGCGGTAGGCACGAGAAGACCGGACGGGAGGGAGCGGCAGGGGACCCTGATGGAGAAATCACCGCCACGCCATCCGCCAGTCTCGGATCCCGGCCGCGGGCTGGAGGGGAGCCCCCGCGAGGAGGAGTTGGAGCCCGCCGACGCGGCCCAGGAGCCGGCGGAGCCGGACGAGGCATCGGATCCCTACGACGATCTGTGGGACCCGGACATGGACACCCGGCCCGAGCGCATCCGCAAGACGAAGGCGCGGTCACGGACCGACTCCCGCCCCAAGGGGGGGCCGCCGCCTCGGGGAAGGCGACGGGAGGGGGTGTAAGCATCGGTCATCGACACCGGAACACTCCCGGCGGCGGGGGTGCCATGGTCAAAGGAGAGTGGACCTTGAAAGAACAGGAAGCGGGACCGGCCAGCAGCGAACAGGCGAACGACAAGGACGCGGACACGCTCGAAGGCCAGCCCGAGACCGGGGTGGGCATCGAGCAGCCCCAAGCCGAGCGGAAGATGCCTCCCCAGATCCCGCTGCTGCCGGTACGGGATGTGGTGGTCTATCCGTTCATGATCCTGCCCCTCTTCGTCGGGCGGGATAAGTCCATCCGGGCGGTGGACGAGGCCCTGTCCCGCGAGCGGCTGATTCTGCTGGTGGCCCAGAAGGACGCAGAGTCCGAGGATCCCGGCCCCGAGGAGCTCTATGCCGTGGGCACGGTGGCCATGATCATGCGGATGCTCAAGATGCCCGACGGCCGGGTCAAGATCCTGGTGCAGGGCGTCTCCCGCGCCAAGATCCTGGGATTCACCCGGCAGGACCCCTGCTTCGAGGCCAAGATCGCCGAGGTGGCGGAGCCCGAGACGGGTCCGCAGGGTCTGGAGGTGGAAGCGCTCATCCGCTCGGTCAAAGAGCAGATCCAGAAGGGGGTCAACCTGGGCAAGGGGGTCTCCCCGGACGTCCTGGTCATCATCAACAACCTGGAGCATCCCGGTCGCCTGGCGGATCTGGTCGCCAGCAACCTGGACCTCAAGGTGGAGCAGGCGCAGCAGATCCTGGAGATCTTCAATCCAGTGGAACGGTTGAAGCGGCTCTCCGAGCTCCTGGGCAAGGAGATCGAGGTGCTGGAGATGCAGCACAAGATCCAATCCCAGGCCCGGGAGGAGATGGACAAGACCCACCGGGAGTACTACCTCCGGGAGCAGCTCAAGGCCATCCAGAAAGAGCTGGGCGAGACGGACGAGCGTGGCCAGGAGATCCAGGAGCTGGAACAGAAGATCGAGAAGGCCAAGATGCCCCCGGCGGTCATGCAGGAGGCCAAGACCCAGCTCGGCCGGCTGTCCCGCATGCACCCGGACGCCGCCGAGGCCTCGGTCATCCGCACGCACCTGGACTGGCTCATCGACCTGCCGTGGGCCAAGCAGACGGAGGACAAGCTGAGCATCAAGCAGGCCCACAAGATCCTGGAGGAGGATCACTACGACCTGGAGAAGGTGAAGGAGCGGATCCTGGAGTACCTGGCGGTCCGCACCCTGAAGAAGAAGCTGAAGAAGAAGATGAAGGGCCCCATCCTCTGCTTCGTGGGGCCGCCGGGCGTGGGCAAGACCTCGCTCGGTCGATCCATCGCGCGGGCCCTGGGGCGGAAGTTCATCCGGATCTCCCTGGGCGGCGTGCGGGACGAGGCGGAGATCCGTGGCCACCGCCGCACCTACATCGGTGCCCTCCCCGGCAAGATCATCCAGGGGATCAAGCAGGCCGGGACCAACAACCCCGTCTTCATGATGGACGAGGTGGACAAGGTCGGGGCGGACTTCCGGGGCGACCCCTCGGCGGCCCTGCTGGAGGTCCTGGACCCGGAACAGAACGAGTCCTTCACGGACCACTACCTGGGGGTGGCTTTCGACCTCCGGAACGTGATGTTCATCACCACGGCGAACCTGGCCGACCCCATCATCCCCGCGCTGAAGGATCGGATGGAGGTCATCGAGATCTCGGGGTACACCGAGGAGGAGAAGCTGCACATCGCCCGGCGCTACATCCTCCCCCGCCAGCTGGAGGAGCACGGGATCAGTCAGAAGCAGCTGGAGCTGACCGACGATGCCATCCTGAAGACCATCCAGAGCTACACGCGCGAGGCAGGGCTCCGCAACCTGGAGCGGGAGGTGGCGACCATCTGCCGGAAGGTGGCGCGGGACGTGGCCGAGGGAAAGAAGGGAGTCACCCGCGTCACCGGGGCCAGCCTGGACCGGTTCCTGGGCGCGCCGAAGTTCCTGCCCGAGCCGGAGCAGGAGAAGGACGAGATCGGGGTGGCCACTGGACTGGCCTGGACCCAGACCGGAGGGGATATCCTGTACATCGAGTGCACCATGATGCGCGGGAAGGGGATCCTCTCCCTCACCGGACATCTCGGGGACGTCATGAAGGAGTCGGCGCAGGCCGCCATGAGCTACGCCCGCTCCCGCGGGACCAGCCTGGGCATCAAAGAGGAGACCTTCGCCAAGAACGACGTCCACATCCACGTGCCGGCGGGCGCCATCCCCAAGGACGGGCCCTCGGCCGGGATCACCATGGCCACGACGCTGATCTCGGCCCTGACCAAGACCCCGGTCCGCCGCGACGTGGCCATGACCGGCGAGATCACGCTGCGCGGGAAGGTCCTGCCCATCGGCGGCCTGAAGGAGAAGGCCCTGGCGGCCCGCCGCATGGGGATCAAGACGGTCATCGTCCCCGCCAAGAACGACAAGGATGTCAAGGAACTCCCCGCCAACGTCAGGCGCGGGATGCACTTCGTGTACGTGGATTCCATGGATCAGGTCCTGGAGGTCGCCCTGGCAAAGCGGGGGACGGCGCGCCGGGCGGCGGCCGCGCCTGTCGAGCGCCGGGCGGCGGTGCGCGCCTGAGACCCCGCCGACTCGGCAACCCGCCGAGCAGGGAGCGCGCGGGGCTGGGTACGTCCTGAGCGGCCAAGTGCCGGATCGCCAGATGGTCATGCCTGTGAAGGAGGAGTCCATCCGTCTTGCGTCAAACTGACCCGTGGGTGCGCATCGTCCCTTTGGGGGGACTCGGCGAGATCGGGATGAACATGACCCTCCTCGAGACCGAGGAGGACATCCTGGTCATCGACGCCGGCCTGATGTTCCCCGAGGAGGAAATGCTGGGGATCGACCTGGTGCTCCCCGAGGTGACCTACCTGCTGGAGCATCGGGACAAGGTCCGGGGCATCGTTCTCACCCACGGACACGAGGATCACACCGGCGGCCTCCCCTACCTCTTGCCGCAGCTTCCCGTCCCCGTCCACGGCACAACCCTGGCACTCGGTCTGGTGCAGGAGAAGCTCCGCGAGTTCGGCCTGGATCAGACCGCGGACCTGCGCCGCATCCGGGCCCGCGACGTGCTCCGCCTGGGCGGCCTCACCCTGGAGTTCATCCGCGTCAGCCACAGCATCCCGGACGGGGTGGCCGTGGCGGTCGAGACCCCGGCCGGCCTGGTGATCCACAGCGGCGACTTCAAGTTCGACCAGACACCGGTGGATGGAGCGCTGACTGACGTCCAGCGGTTCGCCACGCTGGGAGAGCGGGGCGTCCTGGCCCTGCTCTCGGACAGCACCAACGCCATCCGGGAGGGGTTCACCCCGTCCGAGTCCGCCATCGGGCGGACCTTCGAACAGCTCTTCCGCAGCGCCCCGCGGCGCATCATCGTGGCCTGCTTCGCCAGCAACATCCACCGCATCCAGCAGGTCCTGGATGTGGCGGCCCGACTGGGGAAGAAGGTGGCGGTCAACGGCAAGAGCATGTCGGCCAACACCCGGATCGCGGCGGAGCTCGGGTACCTCCACGTGCCGGAGGACACGCTGGTCCGCCTGGAGGAGCTGCGGCACTTCCGGCCGGACCAGAGCGTGATCATCACCACGGGCAGCCAGGGAGAGCCGCTCTCGGCCGTGGCGCGGATGGCCGTGGGGGAGCACAAACAACTGGAGATCCAGCCGGGCGACATGGTGATCTTTTCCGCCCGGGTGATCCCGGGCAACGAGAAGTCCATTGCCCGCACCATCAACCAGCTCTGCCGGCGGGGCGCCCACGTGATCACCGAGGAGGTCCTGCCGGGCGTCCACGTCTCCGGCCATCCCAGCCAGGAGGAGCTGAAGCTCATGCTGAACCTCACCCGGCCGCGCTTCTTCGTGCCGGTGCACGGGGAGTACCGCCACCTGTATGCCCACGCCGCGCTGGCCCGGCGGACCGGCATCCCCCCGGAGCAGGTCTTCCTCCTGGAAGACGGGGATGTCCTGGAGCTGACGCCGCGCTCCGCTCACGTGGTGAACAGGGTGGCGACCGGCCGGGTCTTCGTGGATGGCAAGGGGGTGGGGGACGTGGGAGACACCGTCCTGCGGGATCGCCAGCACCTGGCGCAGGACGGCATGGTGGTCGTCGTCATCGGGTTCGACAAGGAAGGGACGGTGGTGGCGGGGCCGGACATCATCTCGCGCGGCTTCGCCATCCTGCCGGAGGACGATGCCCTGTTCGAGGAGGCCCGCACGCTGATCCTCACGGTCCTGGACGGCTGCGGCCTGGAGGAGAAGACGGACTGGACCCTCATCAAGCAGCGGATCCGGTCGGTGATCCGGAAGTTCTTGTGGCGGAGCGTGGAGCGGCGACCGATGGTCCTGCCGGTGATCATCGAGGTCTAGGAACCGAAAAGCGCAAAACGTGAAACGGAAGGCGCAAGGGGCGGGTCGGAGGGCGGCAGGGAACGGTTTCCAGGTTCCATTACGTTTTACGTCAGACGAAGAAAGCGCTTGGAGATCGGGGCAGGGCAAGCTATAACCTCTGGGATATGGGCACGGGCACGAGGTGAACGTGACAGTCGATCTGAGCCGGCCGAGCGTGTGGCTGAAGGGGCTGGTGGCCTTCCTCCGCCACGACAAGACGCGGGAGGGGATCGGTGTCCTGGCCATGGCCGCCGCGGTCCTGACGCTGGCCAGTCTCGCGACCTTCGATCCGCAGGACCCCTCCTTCTTCGCCTACGCCACGACCGCGGACAGGCAGGTCCAGAATGCGGTGGGGCGGCTGGGCGCCGAACTCGCCGGCGACCTGCTGGGGCTGCTGGGGGTCTCGGCGCTGCTCATTCCAGTCGCCCTGTTCGTGTGGGGTTGGACGTGGGTCGGGGGGCGCCGGCTGGCCCACGCCTGGCGCCGGGGCGTGGGACTGGTCCTGGTCGCGCCGTCCCTCTGCCTGCTGGCGACGGTCCTGCACCAGATCGGCCTGATGCCCGGGGGGCGCGTGGAGCGGCCTGGGGGGTTCCTGGGTGACGAGGCGTTTCGCCTCCTGACCTTCTCGCTCGGGACCTTCGGGCTGGCGATCCTGGCCCTGACCGGCCTGGCTCTCGCCGTCATCTGCCTCTCGCACCGCCCGCTGGCTTCCTTCCTGGCCTGGCCCTCGGCCGGCCTCGTCTGGGTTTCGGCCCGGGCGCAGGCGGCACAGAGCGCCTGGCGCACTCGGCGGGCCTCCGCCGCGGCCAAGATTTCGGGGAAGGCCGAGAGCCCCGCGCAGTCCCCCCCCGAGGTGGCTCCCGAATCGAAGGCGGCGGTCCAAGACGAGGTCGCCTTGAGCGGGGCCTCCCCGAAGGGAGCCCGGGAGCCGAAGCCGCCGAAGGAGGGCAAAGTCCAGCAGGCCTTCTCCTTCCTGGTCGAGAAGGGGCGTCCGGTCAAGCCCTCGCTGAAACTCCTGGATCTCCCCTCGGGGGAGCCGGTGGGCTCCAGCCAGGAGGAGATGGCGGAGAACTCGCGCATCCTGGAGAAGAAGCTTCAGGAGTTCGGGGTGGAGGGTCGGGTGACGGCCGTGAACCCGGGGCCGGTGATCACGAGCTACGAGCTGGAGCCTGGACCGGGCATCAAGATCAACCGGATCGTGGCCCTGGCGGACGACCTGGCCCTGGGCCTGAAAGCCCTCAGCGTCCGCGTGGTCGCCCCCATCCCCGGCAAGGCTGCCGTGGGAGTGGAGATCCCCAACCAGCACCGGGCCACCGTCCACTTGAGAGAGGTTCTGGCCGCCAAGGAGTTCGCCAACGAGGGCCTGCAACTGCCCCTGGCCCTGGGGAAGGAGATCGGCGGGACGCCGGTGGTGGCGGATCTCACGCAGATGCCCCACCTCCTCATTGCGGGCGAGACGGGTTCGGGGAAGAGTGTCTGCATCAACGCCCTGATCCTGAGCCTCCTGTACCGGTCGCAGCCCAAGGACGTGCGGTTCCTGCTCATTGACCCGAAGCGGGTGGAGCTGTCCGTGTACAACGGGATCCCTCACCTGGCCGACAAGGTGGTGTCGGATCCGAAGGACGCGGCCCGGAGGCTGCAGCGGCTCGTGGTGCACATGGAGGAGCGGTACAAGCTCTTCGCCCAGGTGGGGGCGCGGAACCTCCAGAGCTACAACCGGCGCATGGAGCTGGAGCCGCCCGCCGAAGAGGACCTGACCAAGGGCTCGTACCGGGGGCAGCTCCCCATGCTGGTGGTGGTGATCGACGAGCTGGCCGACCTGATCCTGACGGCCCAGGGGGAGGTGGAGAACGCCATCATGCGCCTGGCGCAGATGGCGCGGGCCGTCGGCATCCATCTGATCGTGGCCACCCAGCGCCCGTCGGTGGACGTGCTCACGGGGGTGATCAAGGCGAACTTCCCCGCGCGGATGTCGTTCCGGGTGGCGTCCAAGGTGGACTCCCGGACGATCCTGGACATGAACGGAGCCGAGGCGCTCCTGGGCAGGGGGGACATGCTCTACATCCCGCCGGGCAGCTCGAAGCCCATCCGCATCCACGGCTGCAACGTGACCGAGGTGGAGATCCGCCGCGTCGTGGACTTCCTGACGGTGCAGCCCAGGCCCGCAGAGTTCGTCTGGTCCCTCCTGCCGCCCGAGCCGGATGCCGCCGTCGCGGACGAGGAAGGGGATGAGTTGTACCGCCAGGCAGTGGAGATGGTGGTCCAGACCCAGCAGGCCTCCATCTCCATGATCCAGCGGCGGCTGCGCGTCGGCTTCAACCGGGCGGCGCGGATGATTGAGCGGATGGAGCGCGAGGGGATCGTGAGCCCCATGGACGGCACCCGCCCCCGCGAGGTGCTGGTATCCCGGGCGGAGTCCTGAGATGGCGCGGCCTGGAGTCGTGGCGGCGGCGGCCGGCCTCGTCTGCCTCGGGATCGGGCTGACGTGGAACGGCGCGGAGGCGGCGCCCAGTCTCACCGAGGTGGTGGACAAGGTCCGCGAGACCTGCATGCACGCCCGGGACCTGTCGGCCCGTTTCGAGCAGATCACCACGATCCGGAGCCTCAACCAGGAGCAGCGGGCCGACGGCATCCTGCTCTTGAAACGGCCCAGAAAGATGCGCTGGGAGTACCAGAAGCCGGAGCCGCGGCTCTTCGTGACCGACGGCAAGACCCTGTGGGCTTACAGCCCGGCCGACAAGCAGGTCGTGGTGCAGGAGGTGGGTGAGGCCTTCGCCTCCCGGCTCCCCATCTCGATCCTTGCCGGGGACTGCCAGCTTCGGCAGGACTTCGAGATCGGCGAGGTCGACAACGCCGCCACGCGGCGTTCCGCCGCCGGCTTCATGGTTCTGGATCTTCGGCCCAAGCGGACCGAGGCCGGGGTCACCCGGATGCTTCTGGAGGTGAACCTCAAGTCCTACACCATCGAGCGAATCACGGTGTTCGATGCCTCGGGAAACACCAACGTGTACAGGCTCTCGGACCTGAAGCTCAATCCGGGCCTCCCCGACCAGCAGTTCACGTTCACGCCCCCGCCGGGGGTGACCGTGGTGACCCCGCCCAGACCCTGAGGGCCCCGGCGGTCTGGGGCGGCGCGTCGCTCGCGGTCCGGACCCCGCAGCCGAGTGGAGACATGGCCAAGGAGTGCTCGTTTGACATCGCTTCCAAGGTGGACCTGCAGGAGGTGGACAACGCCGTCCACCAGACGACGCGGGAGATCAGCCAGCGCTTCGACTTCAAGGGCAGCCAGGTGGGGGTCGCCCGGGAGGGACTCAGCCTGCTGCTCAGCGCGGAGGACGAGTTCAAGCTGAAGCAGGTTCTGGATATCCTGGAGACCAAGCTCGTGAAGCGGCAGGTGCCCCTCAAGGCCCTGACACGGGGGAAGGTCCAGTCGGCCGGTGGGGGCACTGTCCGTCAGGACCTCACGCTGCAGGACGGGATCCCCACGGAGAAGGCCAGGGAGATCGTCAAGCTCATCAAGGGGACGAAACACAAGGTCCAAGCCCAGATCCAGGAGAACCAAGTCCGGGTCTTCGGCCGCGACAAGGACGAGTTGCAGGCGGTGATGCAGTTCCTGCGGCAGCAAGAGCTGGGGATCCACATGGAGTTCATGAACTACCGCTCCTGATCCACCGGGGCCCTCGACGCTTCCGCAGCCGCGGGAACGGCCGGACGCCGACCACCTGAGCCGATCTGCCACGCCTGGAGTGCGGGATGGGCAAGCACGTGTTGGTCGTGGACAACGACCGGGTATGCGTGGAACTGCTGGGCGACATCCTGGGCCAGGAAGGCTACGAGGTCTGCAAGGCCTACGACGGGATGGAGGCCATGGAGTCCCTGGCGCGGGACCTGCCGGACGTGATCTTCCTCGACATCATCATGCCGAGGATCGACGGCGACCTGGTCTTCCAGTACATTCGAGCCAACCCGCGGACCGCCCGAATCCCCGTGGTGATCCTTTCCGGCATCCTGGTGGAGGACCGGGAGAATCTCCTGGCCATGGGGGCGGACGCCTATGTGGCCAAAGGCCCCAAGGACAGCCTGCGACGGAATGTCCTGGCGATCCTGAGGCGATTGGAGAGCGGGCAACCCCCCGCGAGGGGCGAGGTCCTGGGTCTGGACAACCTCGTCCCCCGGGAGAAGGTCAAGGAACTGCTCGCCGTCCGACACAGCAGACACGCGATCCTCGAGGCCATCGGGGAGGGCGTGATCGAGGTGGACCGCCGCCGCCGGATCACCTCCGTGAACCGGGCGGGCCTGGAGATCCTCGGGCGAGCCGAGCTGGACGTGATCGGGGGGACGGTGACCGAGGTGTTGACCCCCGAGTATCGGGGGACCCTCGAGGATGCCGTGGTCCGGTTCGAGGCCGGCGAGCGGCCCGCGGTCGACGGCATGGCGGTCAGATACCGGGACACCGTGCTGCGCCTCGGCTTCGCCTGGATGGCTCCGGGCGACCGCAGCCAGGGATTCTTCCTGATCCTGCGGAACGTCACGGACCTGGTGCAGAAGATCGAGGAGCTGTCGGGGCTGAACGCCCGGCTGCGGGAGATGGATCGGGTGCGGTCCGAGTTCCTGACGATGGTCTCGCACGATCTGCACACGCCGCTCACGGCGATCAAGGGCTCGCTCGACGTGCTCTTGCACGAGGGCGTGGGGGTGGAATTGGGCCGGGAGCTCCTGGGGATCGCCCAGAAGAACACCGACCGGCTGTTCCGCCTGGTGAGCGACATCCTCGACCTGGCGCGGATCGAGTCCGGCCGGTTCAGCATGCGCCGCGAGCCGTTCGACGTGGCCCTCGGGTTGCGGGGGGCGATGGATCGGCTCCACCGGATCGCGGAGGAGAAGCAGGTCGAGCTGAGCCTGGAGGCCCCGGAGGATCTTCCCCTGGTCTCCGCGGACGGGTTACGCATGGATCAGGTGTTCACGAACCTGCTGAGCAACGCCGTCAAGTTCACCCCGTCCGGCGGCTGGGTCAAGGTCACGGTCCGCGGGCTGGCCACGGAGCTCCTGGTGGACGTGCAGGACTCCGGCGTCGGCATTCCGGGGGAACATCTCGACCGGGTCTTCGACCGGTTCTACCGGGTCCCGCTGCCGGCCGGGGCGGAGGTCGAGGGGACGGGCCTGGGTCTCTCCATCTGCAAGACTGTGCTGGAGGAGCACGGGGGACGCATCTGGGTCCGGAGCGCGGTAGGGCAGGGCAGTACGTTCTCCTTCACCATCCCGACCATCGCTTCCGTTGCCTGAGACTCGGGCTCCAGCGGGCGCAGCGGGGAAGCCGTCCCTCGGGTCTCCGGGGGCGTGAGGGGGCGGTGGGCGGAGGAAAGGCGTGCCGGCGATGACGGCTGTCAGCATGGGATCGCGATCCACAATCCTCGTCGTGGATGACGAGGTCGGGATCGCCCGCATGATCCAGGTCCTGCTGGAGGCCCGCGGCTTCGCTGCCCTGGTGAGCCACTCGGGGGACGAGGCCCTGGAGCGCATGGCCGCCCAGGCCGTGGACCTCGTGCTCCTGGACCTCATGATGCCGGGGATGGACGGCTACGAGGTGTGCCGACGCCTGAAGGCGGACGAGCGGTGGAGACACATCCCGGTGGTGATGCTCACGGCGAGAGAGGCCGTGCGGGACAAGGTCTTCGGCCTGGAGATCGGGGCCGACGATTACATCACCAA
>DATIFO010000218.1:0-25908 GCA_035455275.1 Methylomirabilis sp. (SeqCode)
CGCGTCCCACGCCGTAAATGAGCGCCACACCCACGGCCATCAGGGCGTAGATCCCGCTCGTGGCCAGGCCGAAGACCAGGATCGTCAGCAGTTTTTCCATGCGCACTCCGAGATGGTGGGCGGCGGGGGATCCCGCCGCCCCGACTGCCTCTTCAGATCACTTCATCCAGTCCGGCGGCTGGTACTTGCCGTGGGAGAACTTCTCCGGCCAGATGGCGACCTTTTGCTTCTCCCCCATCCACTGACCGTACGAGACGGGCACGGCGTCCGGGCCGGTGATGGCCTCGTGCTCCTTGTCGAACCGGATGCGCCCGATGATCCCCTCGTAATCGACCTTTTCGAGCGCGGCCACCAGGGCGTCCCGATCCATGGACTTGGCCGCCTCCGCCGCCACCTTGACGAGGTAGACCGCATCGTAGGCGCCGGTCCCGGTGTAAAACGGCGTCTCGCCGTAGCGCTTCTCAAATTTGTCCCAGAAGGGCAGCGACTTGCGCGACAGCGGCGCCTTGGTGTAGGCGGACAGCTCGTACTTGCATTTCCCCTCGGTGTCCTTCCAGAAGGAGGAAATCAGATAGGACGGGTTGTTGTTGCCGGCCAGGGCCATGGGCACGCGCTGGTCTCGCCACTGTTTCACGATCACGAATCCGGCCTGGTTGGAGATGATCTCCAGCAGGGCCTGGGCCTTGGCGGCCTGGGCCGCCTTGAAGATCGGCGTGAAGTCCGTGGTGGCCGGATCGTGAGAGGTCTCGTACACGAGCTCGAGGTTGTATTCCTTCAGCTTGACCTTGAGGATGTCGGCATAGTCCCGCGCCCACTTGAGGTTCTCCGCGTCGATGGCGAAGCGGGTGAAGCCGGTCTGGGCCTTCAGGATGTCCCGGCACACGAAGGCCAGGCTGAGCGCCTGCCGCTCCGAATTGACCCAGGCGCGGAAGAGGTACTTGTAGGTCGCGTAGTTCTCGGACACCGGCTTCATGATGTCGGGGCTGGCCGCGCCGGTGATGATGAACGGCACCTTGAGGCGCCCGACGTAGGGGACCAGCGCGAGGACGGCGCCGCTGCGAAACCCCCCGATGACCACGTGGACCTTGTCCCGGACCACGAGCTGCTGGAAGGCCTGGATGGCCTTCTCCGGCACGCCCTCGGAGTCTCCGCTGAACAGTTGCACCTGCCGGCCCAGGATGCCGCCCGCGGGGTTGATCTCGTCGGCGGCGATCTGCGCGGCCCGCTGGATGTCGCGCCCCGTGAAATCCGTGAGCGGTCCGAGGATCCCGATCCGGACCGGCTCCTCGGCCGCGAAGCCTCGTCGGACGCGGGGCAGGACGCCGGAGAGGGCCGCAGCGGCGGCCGCGGCACCACCCACCTTGAGGAACGCTCGTCGGCGAATCCCTGGACGCTGCTTCACCCCAGCTCCCATGATGTCTCCTCCTTCTCGCGGCCGTGGCCGCGAAGGGTCTGCCCTCGCACCAGGTTGGGTCCTCTGCTCCCCCCATTCCGTTTCCGGCTCATCCCGGACTGTCCACCAGGACGCCGTGCCCGGCCAGGGAAACTTGGCACGTGAAACTCCCAATTTCCTCTTTCCCTGTCAAGCGAAAAGGGGTCTTGATCCGCAAAGGAAGTCGTATGCCCTCGGCCGCCCCTGGCCGCGTCACGAGCCACGCGCCAGGGGCCGTCACGCACGTCCCGGGCCCTGTGCCACGAACAGGCGCTTCGGCAGCATGGCGTGCACACCCTTCACCGTGTTGACCAGCTGGGTGATGCGCAGGTCCACTGCCAGGCTCGAGAGCATGTAGGCCTGCTCGGGCTTGATCCCCCTTTCCTCTCCGAGGTACTCGATCATTTCCCGAAGCGCCATTCTTGCCGCGAGGTCGAGATCTTCATGGAAGCCCATGGTGATGATGTGGGTCGGTGTTTCGGCCCGCGGCCATTTCAGCCGCACGCCCTTGCGCACCCGGAATTGAAACGTGCCGGTCATCGAGGTCTCGATCGCCGTGTAGCAGACCTCCCCGTCCCCCTGGACGGCATGCCCATCGCCTGCGGAGAACAGCGCGCCCCTGGCATGGACCGGCAGGGAGAGAATCGAGCCAGGGCCGAGGTCCTTCAGGTCGATGTTCCCGCCATGGACCCCCGGAGGCCCGGAACTGATCTTGCCCAGACGCGCGGGGGGCGCCACGCCCATCACGCCAAAGAACGGCTGCAGCGGAACCACCACGCCCGGAATCACCTCGGAAACCATGCGCTCCAGATCCATCCGGATGACCCGCCATGAGGTGTACGGGAAATCCTCGGGGAGCGTCCCCATTCCATACACATTGGCATTGAACCCGAAGGGCATCGTGAGCCGGATCTCCCGGATGTGGACCTCCAGCACATCTCCGGGCTCGGCCTCCTTGACGTAGATCGGCCCGGTCAGCTCGTGCCCCCGGTACGAGCGTAGCTCACGGTACAGGTCGCGCAATGGCTGTGGGATCTCCCGGGGTGCGATGCCGGCAGCCTCGTACTCTGCGGGGTCGCCTCGCAGAGACTCCAGCACCACGGTGTCACCGTCCTCGATGGTCAATACGGGTTTCAGCTCGCTGCTGAAGTGTGCGATGTGCACGGTCTGGGCTGTGGCGTTCAGTGTATGCACGCGTCTCTCCTCCTTGCCTGTTCAGATCGGGGACCGCCCCGTGCGCAGCACGGGCGGCGACAGGTGACGACTGCCGCACGGCCGCCCCCTCCGTTGACGCGCTCTTCGAGACATTTGGGCGCTTCACCTTGACAAGCACCCCGGGCCGAGCGATGCTCTATGGCTGCGGGACCGCTGGTCAGGCACCCGATGGCCGCGGCAGCCCGTCAGGCGGCGGAACGGATTGCATCCACGGGAGGATCCATGGCCTGGGAGTACAGCGACAAGACCAAGCAGCTTTTCATGGACGCGGTGCACGGGAAGCCCGGGACGCACATGGGCGAGATCGAGGACCCGGACGGCCTCGGCGAGCACGGGTCCATCGTCTGCGGCGATGCCCTCCGCTTCACGTTCCGCGTCCGCCGGCACCCCACCGACCCTTCGCAGGATGTCATCACCGAAGCCCGCTACCTCACCTTCGGCTGCACGTCGGCCATCGCCTCCTCCGAGGCGCTCTGCACCCTGATCGAGGAGGGGCGCTTCACCCCCATCGGCGCCCTACAGATCACGAACCGCGACATCGTCACCTATCTCGGCGGCCTGCCGGGCCAGAAGATCCACTGCTCGGTGATGGGCGCGGAGGCGCTGGAGGCGGCGGTCTTCAACTGGGCGCAGAAGCGGGGGGTGAACCTCTCGGCCCTCGGCGTCGACATGCACGCCGGGGAGAAGGAGGAGGGGCGGCTGGTGTGCGAGTGTTTCGGCCTCACCGAGCCCTACCTCAAGCGCAAGATCCGGGAGCTGGGCCTGAAGACCATCCCCGAGATCACCGGGGCCATCAAGGCGGGAGGCGCGTGCATGTCCTGCCACCACAAGCCGGGCGGCCTGCAAGACCTCTTGACCGAGATCTGGGGGGCCCAGCCCCTCACGTTGAAGGTCCTTCCCATCCTCCCGGAGCCGCGAACGCCAGCGACCGCGGATCGGCCCGCCCCGTCCCCTTACCAGTTCAGCAAGCAGGTGGAGAAAGCCCTGGACCAGTATGTCCGGCCGATGCTGGCGAGAGACGGAGGCGATCTCGAGATCGTCGACATCAAGGACACCGCGGTCTACTGCCGCCTGGTGGGGGCGTGCACGGGGTGCGGGGGCGCCGGCGTGACCATGAAGCTCATGGTCGAGCGCACGCTGAAGGAGCTGGTCGACGACCGCATCCGCATCATCACCGTGTGAGGGATTCCCCATGCAGCCCGTCTACCTGGACAACAACGCGACGACCGCCGTCGCCCCCGAGGTGCGCGAGGCGATGGAGCCGTACTTCACCGCCGAGTACTTCAATCCCAGCTCGGCCTATGACCGCGCCTCTCCCACGTCCCACGCCATCACGCGTGCGCGCGAGACCGTGGCGCGCTTCCTGGGGGGGGTCGGCCCCGCGGAGATCCTGTTCACCTCGTGCGCCACAGAAAGCCTGAACGCCGCCCTGTACGGGGCGGTCCGGGCCAATCCCTCCCGCCGCCACGTGGTCACGACGGCCGTGGAGCACCCGGCCGTGTACGAGGTGTGCAAGGACCTCGGGCGGAGCGGCCTGGAGGTCACCTTCCTGCCCGTGGATCGGGCCGGGAATCTCGATCTCCGCACCTTCATCCAGGGGCTCCGGCCCGACACCCTGATCGTGGCCGTCATGCACGCCAACAACGAGACCGGCGTGATCTTCCCCGTCGAGCAACTGGCCCGCATCACCAAGGAAACCGACCCCGCCATCCTCTTCCTGACCGACGCGACCCAGACGGCGGGCAAACTCCCCCTGGACCTCTGCGGGGCCCTGCGGCACGTGGACCTCCTCGCCTTCTCGGGTCACAAGCTGCATGCCCCCAAGGGCGTCGGCGCCCTCTTCGTTCGGCGCGGCACGCCCCTCCGCCCCTTCCTGATCGGGGGACATCAGGAGGGCGGGCGACGGGCCGGCACCGAGAATGTCCCCTACATCGCGGGACTGGCCCGGGCGGTGGATCTCGCCCAGGAGGAGCATGCTGCGGTGGAGGCAAGGATCCGGCGGCTACGCGACCGGCTGGAAACCGGCCTCCTGGCCTGCATCCCGTGCGTGGAGGTGAACGGCCAGGCGGCCCCTCGCCTCCCCAACACCTCCAACATTTCGGTGCACTTCATCGAGGGTGAAGGAATCCTCTACCAGCTCAACGAGCACGGCATCTGCGCGTCCTCGGGCTCGGCCTGCACCTCGGGGTCGCTCGAGCCCTCCCATGTCCTCCAGGCGATGCACGTGCCCTTCACCGCCGTCCACGGCTCGGTGCGCCTCTCTCTGGGCCGCTACAACACCGACGAGGACGTGGACAGGGCGCTCGAGGTGTTCCCCCGTATCGTGGCCAACCTGCGGCGGCTCTCTCCCTACTGGGACCCGGTCCACGACCGTCCCCGCCCCGAGGCCGCGGCGATGATGCAGGGCACCTGACGGTCCGGAGGAAGCCCACCCTTCCGGCGTTCCCCCTTCCCGGGGTTCACCCCCTGTTCAAGACGTACTTGCGGATGAGGGCCAGGGCCGTCTTGGTCATCCGGTTCTCGACAAACCGCATGGCAAACGGCCACGTCTGCTCCAGATCCTCTGTCCCGCTGGGAGACGCCAGGGCGATGTACGCCACGTGGGCCTGGTCCTGATCCTGCGCCGCTCTCCCGGTCACGCCCACTCCCAGCTCGGCCCCGGACAGGCTGCGCACCCCCTCGGCCAGCGACCTGGCCGCGGCGGCGCTGACCATACCTGTCCCGCCCGGAGACCACTCCGGGAGGAGCTTCGCGGCGAGCCCCGACTCGCCAAGCGTCAGGCCCAGCGGGAAGAAGGCGGGGCTTCCCTCCATCCCCTTCAGGGTCTGGATGACGGCGCTGCCGAAGGCCGTCTCGGCCACCGCCACGCGGAGGCCGGACCGCCGCAGCAGCGCACTCAAGATGCCCTCGTAGGTCTCCTCATCGACCCCGAAGATGAACTCCTGCAGCCGTGCGCGCACGGCAAGTTCCAGGGTGGCGTTGAGCGCCTTGGCCGCCTCCTCGTTCGCCGCTTTGGCCGTCAGCCGGACATGCACCTCCCCGATCTGCGTATGGGCGAGCAGGCCGATGGTGGGGTTCTGCCCCTGCTCGATCAGCTCCTTGAGGCGCTCATCCACGAGGCTCTCCCCGATGCCGACGCACTTGAGAACCCGGGACACGATCACGTCGCCCAGGCCCCATCTCGACCGCAAGTACGGCATGACGCTGTGATCCATGAAGTGCCGCATCTCGTGGGGAACGCCAGGCACACTGATGATCGCCCGGCCGTCCGCCTCGGCGATGAATCCGGGCGCCGTGCCCACGGGGTTCTCGATCGGGATCGCCCCTTCCGGGATGTAGGCCTGCCGCCGGTTATTCTCCCCCACGGGCCGTCCCAGCCGGGCAAAGAAGCGCTGGATCTGCTCGAAGAGGCGCGGCTGGAAGACCAGCGGCCGTCCGATCACCTCGGCCACGGCGTCTCGGGTCAGGTCGTCCAGCGTGGGGCCGATGCCGCCGGTCGTGATGACACAATCCGCCCGCCTCAGGGCCGTGTGCAAGGTCTCCTTCAGCCGGTCCAGGTTATCCCCGACGGTGGACTTGAAGTGCACGTCCACTCCCACCGTCGTCAGCAGCCGGGCGATATGGGCCGAGTTCGTATCGACGATCTGCCCCAGCAACAGCTCCGTTCCCACCGCCACGATTTCGGCTTTCACGCTCTAGACCTCCTCCCACGCCCGGAGCGAGATGGCATGCAGGGAGCGCTCGATCAGCGACGTCTCAACAACCGGACACGCTCCGGAACCGGACGCTTCAGCGTCCACGTCTCCGGCATGTCCTCCCCTCGTCCGGCCAGAGGCATCGCCACCGTGCGCTGGCTCCGCGCTGATTGATCCGGGCTACCCCTCTTCCACGAACACCACTTCGCGCGTCTTGCGTATGGCTGGGACAACGATGAGAACCAGGAGTGCGGCGGCCATCACCAACATCGCCAGCGAGATCGGTCGCCGGAAGAACACCGTGAAGTCGCCGCGGGACAGCACCAGGGCGCGCCGCAGGTTCTCCTCCAGCATCGGGCCGAGGATGAACCCCAGGAGCAGCGGTGCCGGCTCGCAGCCCAGCTTGGCGAAGATGTAGCCGAGGATGCCGAACGCAATGGCGACCCAGACCTCGAACACATTGTTGTTGGTGGTGTAGGAGCCGACGGTGCAGATAAGCACGATGCCCGGGTACAGCAGCCGGTAGGGGACCTTCAACAGCTTGACCCAGATGCCGATCAACGGCAGATTCAGCACCACCAGCATCAGGTTGCCGATCCACATGCTCACGATCAGCCCCCAGAAGAGGTCGGGCGCCTTGGTCATGACCTGGGGGCCGGGCTGGATGTTGTGGATCATCAGGGCGCCGACCATCAGCGCCATCACGGCGTTCGAGGGGATGCCCAGCGTCAGCAGCGGGATAAACGAGGTCTGGGCGCCGGCGTTGTTGGCCGACTCCGGGCCGGCAACCCCCTCGATTGCGCCCCGGCCGAACCGGGACGGGTCTTTGGCGAGTTTCTTCTCCACGGTGTAGGACGCAAAAGCGGACAGCGTTGCGCCCCCCCCGGGCAGGATCCCCAGCATCGTGCCCAGGGCGGTCCCCCGCAGGATCGCCGGGAACACCTGCTTGAGCTCGGCCCACGTGATCCACACCCCGGTGACGCCCTCGCTGAATATGCTACGGTCGCTCCTCTGTTCGAGATTGACGGCGATCTCGGCAAAGGCAAACAGGCCCATGGCCAGCCCGACGAAGCCGATGCCGTCAGTCAGTTCCGGCACCTCAAAGGAGAAGCGCGCCATGCCGGATTCGACGTCGGTGCCGACAATCCCCAGCAGCAGGCCCAGGATGGTCATCAGGATAGCCTTGAGCACCGAGCCGTGGGCCAGCACCACGGCGGAGAGCAGGCCAAGCACCATCAGCGAAAAATACTCCGCGGCGTCGAACTTCAGCGCCACTTCGACCAGCGGGGGCGCAAAGGCGGCGATCACCACCGTTGCCACGCATCCGGCAAAGAACGACCCCAGGGCGGACACGCACAGCGCCGCGCCGGCCCGCCCCTGCCGGGCCATCTGGTGGCCATCCAGGACGGTGACGACCGAGGAGATCTCTCCGGGAATATTGACCAGGATGGCGGTCGTCGAGCCGCCATAAGACGCGCCGTAGTAAATGCCGGCGAGCATGATCAGCGCCGACACCGGCGGCAGATAGTAGGTTACGGGCAGCAACATGGCGATCGTCGGGACCGGGCCAATGCCGGGGAGGACCCCGATCAGCGTGCCCAGCAGGGTGCCGACGAATGCGTAGAACAGGTTGAGGGGCGTCACCGCCACGCCGAATCCGAAGGCGAGGTTCCCGAACAAGTCCATCAGCGGCCTCCCCCGAGGAAGACCGGCCACACCGGCAACGGCACGCCCAGACCGTAGACGAACACCGCGACCACGGACGCCGCCTGAATGGCGCCACTGACCAGCGCCTCCCTCCACCCGAACTCATCGCTGGCCACCGAAGACACAAAAACCAATGCCAGGCTGGCGACCACCAACCCCAGCCACTGCGCGGCCAGACCCCAGACCAGCACGCTCAGCAGGACAATGCTCAGAGGTCGCCAGTGCCAGCGAGACATCGCCTCGCCCCCGGATCGAAAACCGCGCAGGCTGAGGAGGGCGCCCAAGCTGAGAAGCAGGATGCCGAGGATCCGGGGGAAATAGCCGGGACCCATGCGGGAGGCAGTGCCCAGGGGGTAGGACCGGGCGATCACGAGCGCCATCAGGCCGAATGCCATGAACAACAATCCGGCATAGAAGTCCTTGGGGTTGCGCAACAGCGGCATGTCTCCTCCTCATGCGGGTGATCGAGCCAGTGTTGGCAAGCGGGGGCACGGCCTGGCGCACGAGCTGCGGCGTGGCTGCCTGCAGCGGCCCGCCCGCAGCCCCGCCGGCCCGCGCTGTCCCGGCGTCCCGGCGCGGGATCTCGCGGACTGGCGGGATTGGCGGCGAGGCGATTTCGTCGGGTGAGGGGGAAGCCTTCCGCCGGCTACTCCACTTTCGCGCCGGAGGCTTTCACGACGGCCTCAAAGCGCTTGAGCTCGGAGACCATGAACTTCTCAAACTCCTCCGGCGTGCCGCCGCGGATCTGCGCCGCGTATTCCAGCACGCGCTTCTTCATCTCCGGGGTTTGCAGAACCACATTGGTCTCTCTGTTCACCCGATCGATGACTTCCCTGGGGAGCCCCGCCGGGCCCGCAATGCCGTACCAGACTTCCATGTACACGCCGGGGATGCCGACTTCGTCGAACGTCGGCACATTCGGGATCGCCGGGTTCCGCGTCTTGGAGGTGACCGCAAGCGCCTTGAGACGTCCGGCAGCGACGTGGACCAGGGCCGGCGGGGTATCGAGCATCAAGTCCAGATGGCCCGCAACCAGGGCTGTCTGTGCGGGGCCGGCGCCCTTGTATGCCACATGCACGATGTCGATCTTCGCAGCGGTGCCCAGAATGATGCCCGACAGATGCTGGGAGGACCCGACGCCGCCCGAACCGAAGTTGAGCTTGCCAGGATTGGCCTTCGCATACGCGACCAGTTCCTGTGCCGAGTTGAAGGGTGAGGCGGCCGGAACCACCAGGATGTTCGGCACAGTCCACAAGAGCACGATCGGCGTGAAGCTCTTGATGGGATCGAAGCCAAGCCGGGAGTAGAGGTACGGGTTGATGGAGTGCGGGCTGAGGGACGCCATGAGCAGGGTGTAGCCATCCGGCTTCTCGTGCGCGGCCAACTCGGTCCCGATGTTGCCTCCCGCCCCTCCTCGATTCTCCACAGCAATGGGCTGTCCGAGTCGCTCCGCCAGCGGCGGCGAGATCATCCGTGTGGTGGTGTCCACGCCGCCGCCCGGGGGCCAGGGCACGATCATGCGGATCGGCTTGGTTGGGTAGGTCTGCGCCTGGGCGAGCTCGGTGCAGAACAGCAGAATCGCACCCAGCAGCCACGCGGCTCTGAGGATCGCCCTCCCCGTGGCGCGATTCCGATCGGTTTTCGTCGAGGATTTCTTCGCGGAATGGTCGCTGTGCGTGTGTGTCATGGTCGCCTCCTCGTTGCCTGTAGACGGGTCTCGTTCGCTCCTAAGTCTCCCGCTGATCCACTCGGCGTCCAGAACTTCAGTGGGGGGCGTATCCGGGGACGCGCCGCCTCCCGCGAATCCTTGCGACCTCGAAGTGGAGGCAGAATATGCCAAACGGTTCCCTGAACGCAAGGGGACCGTCGCCATCGCCTGCCGGTCCATCGGTTTCGTCGGCACGCTCTTGGGCGAGGCACCGGGGGAGGTGCCTCCGGGGCCGGTCGAGGCCGTGGCCGCCGTCGGTGCGCCGTGGTCCAGCGTCTTCCTCAAGGGCTACTGGCCCCCGGTGAAGCCCTCCTTCCGCTCGATTGCGCTGCTCCGCTGGGATATCAACGTCCGAGAATCCTCGGTGCTGGGCCTCGCGGGGGCGGGCGGGATCGAGCAGATCCGCGCCCTATGTCACTTCCTCCAGCTTCCTGAGGAAGGTGGGGTCGGGGGAGACCCCGAGCCCGGGCGCATCCGGAACCGTGACGATTCCATCCGTGATCTCGACCCCGCCGAGCATCGGGTTCTCGGCATGCTCCAGGAACGAATCCAGGTCGAAGAACTGCATGATCCCGCTCGCGCATGCGAAGTGGGCGGCGGCGGTGATCCCCAGCCGCGACTCCGACATGCACCCCAGCATGCACGGTCGATGACCCGCCTCGGCGACGTGGGCGATCTTCCGTGCGTTGACGATCCCCCCGGACTTCGACAGCTTGATGTTGAAATAGGGGGCCGCATCCTGCCGGATGATGGTGAGGGCGTCCTGCACGGAGAACAGGGATTCATCCGCCATCACCGGGATGGACGACTGCCGGCTCACGTATCTCATCCCCTGCAGGTCGGAAGCGCGGCAGGGCTGCTCGCAGAACTGGACGTCGAATTCTTCGAAGGCCTTCAGGTTCCTCACCGCCGCAACCCGATCCCAGCCCTGATTCGCATCGATGCGGATGATGGGATCGGGGCCCACCGCCTTGCGGATGTTCTTCAAGCGCTTCACGTCATCCTGAAAGCTCAATCCCAGTTTCACCTTGATCATGCGGAAGCCCATCGATCGGATGGCGAGCGCCTTGTCCCCCGCCTCGTCCGCGTCGCCGATCCCCATGGTCAGGTCCGTCTCGATCTCCCGCTTCTCCCCTCCCAGGAACCGATACAGCGGCACCCCGCTCACCTTGGCCGCAATGTCGAACAACGCCATGTCCACGGCGCTCTTCAGCGTCGTGTTGTGGGGCAGGTGCCGGTCGAGCTGCCGCATCAGCGACTCGACCGCCAGCGGATGCTTGCCCACGACGAGATGCTTCAATTCCTTGGCAGCGGCAATATTGATGAGCTGGGTCTCTCCCACGATCGCCCGCAGCGACGACGCTTCCCCCCACCCGCTGATGCCTTCGTTCGTCTGCAGCTCGACCAGAAGGTTCTGCGCCCGGCTGAGACTCATGCTGGCGATGGTGAAGACGTCCCGCAACGGAATATCGAGGCGATACATCCGCATGTCCTGCACCGCGAGACGGCTGAGCCGTGACATCGTTTCCATCATGCTGATTCTCCCTCGTTCACCCGGAGGACGAGCCGATGGTATCGAGGAGGAGCTGGACCTCCGCATCGGTGTGCGCGCTGGAGATGGTGAACCGGAAGTGTCCGCCCGGGGGGCTGCCGGGGTAGTGGATGAAGGGCGGATAGATGCCCCGCTCCAGGAGGAGCGACCGGAGGCGGAGGTTCATCCCCGCAGCGTGGTGGGTGATCGACAGGATCGGGGCCGGCGAGGAAGGAACCCGGAAGCCCAGGGCCCGGACGCGCTCCCGGACTCGGAGCATGCGGGCGCGGAGGCCTGCGATCAGCCCCGGGCTCGCCTGGAGGATCTCGATCGCGCGGATGGCCGCCGCGGCCAGGGGTGGGGGGAGCGGGGTGGCGCCGACGAACGTCTGGCTCTTCTCCACGATCTTGGCCGCCAGCCCGGCGGGTCCCGCCACGAGGCCCCCGAAGGTGCCGAGCGCCTTCGAGAAGGTCCCGCTCTGAATGAAGCTCTCCGCCGGGAGCCCCGCTTCCTCGGGGCTCCCCTTTCCGCTCGGCCCCACCACGCCGATGCCGTGGGCATCGTCGACGACCAGCGCGCCGCCGAGTCCCCGCACCGCCTCCCAGTAGGCCCCGAGGGGCGGGAGCTCGCCGCTCACCGGGACGACGCCGTCGGTGAGGACGAGAGGCCTCTCTCGCGGCCGCAGGCGTCCCTTCACCACCTTCACGAGATCCTCCGGATCGGCGTGCCGGAAGGGGATGACCGCCTCTCGGGGGAGGCGGCCGGCCGCGGCGGCGAGGCTCGAATGGGCGCCGTCGTCGATGAAGACGCGCTGGAAATCGTCCGTCACCGCCTCGAGGGCGACGGCGTTCGACAGGTACCCGCTCGGGCAGAGGGCCGCCTCGCCGGCGCCCAGAAACGCCACCAGCCTCCGCTCCAGCTCGGCGAAGAGCGGATGGTTCCCCGTGGTGATCCGGGATCCGGCAGAGGACAGGCCGTCAGCCTCGGCCGCCTCTCGGGCCGCCCGCAGGACGTCGGGGTGGCTGGCGAGGCGGTGGTAGTCGTTCCCGCCGAAGAAGAGATAAGACTTCCCCTCGTACAGGACCCTGGTCCGATCGTGGAACCGGAGTTCGGGACCGAGCGCCATCACACCTCCCATGCCGCCCAAGGAAGGGCGGGGTGAGCCAGCCCCGTCACCCCTCGCGCGTCTTGTCCGCTTCGCCGGTCGACGCGCCGTAGAGATGGCAGGCAACCGAGTGTCCCGGCTCCACCTCCAGGCTGGGGGGCTCGACGTGCCGACACTGCTCCATCACCTCCGCGCAGCGCGGGTGAAACCGGCATCCCTGCGGAACGTTGACGGGGCTGGGGACATCTCCCGAGAGAACCCCCATGGCATGGCGCTTCCGGGGATCGGGCTTCGGGACCGAGGCCAGGAGCGCCCGCGTGTACGGATGCAGGGGACGTCCGAACAGAGCGTTCCTGGGCGCTGCCTCGACGATCTTGCCCAGGTACATGACGGCGATCCGGTGGCTCACGTGCTTGACCACGCTCAGATTGTGGGAGATGAAGAGGTAGGAATAGCCGTGACGCCGCTGGAGTTCCTTGATGAGGTTGAGGATCTGGGCCTGGACGGACACATCCAGGGCGGAGGTGGGTTCATCGAACACGATGAATTCCGGTCCCGTGATGAGCGCCCGTGCGATCCCGATGCGCTGCCGCTGCCCCCCGCTGAATTCGTGGGGGTATCGGTACATGTGGTCCTCATCCAGCCCGACCTCGCCCAGGATCTTCTTGACGCGGGTCACCACCTCATTCCCCCTGGCGAGTCCGTTCACCTCCAGGGGATAGCCCACCGTCTTCTTGATGAGCATCCTCGGGTCCAGGGACGACTGGGGGTCCTGGAAGACGATCTGGAGGTTTCGCCGGACCTGCCGCAACGCCCCGCCCCGCAGGCTGGTGATATCGACGCCACGGTGGAGGACCTTTCCCCGATCCGGCCGGAGGAGATTCAGGATGAGATATCCCACCGTCGTCTTCCCGCAACCGGATTCTCCGACCAGACCCAGCGTCTCCCCGGGATGAATCGTCAGCGCGACAGAATCCACCGCCTTCACGTATTCCACCTTCCGGCCGAAGAGACCGCCGTACATGGGGAAGTACTTGACCAGGTCGATGGCTTCGATGATCGGCTGCATCCGCTTCTCTCGCGTCGCCCCCGGGACCCCTGCAGGCTCGCCCCGGATCCCATGCCGTGCCCGCTCGGGGGAATCTCCCATCCCGAACGGGCGCTATCCCTCCGGGGGGCCTGGGTAGAGATGACAGGCCACGGAATGGCCGGGATCCACTTCGACAAGCTTCGGCACGACCCTGTCGCACGGATCGAAACGCTGGGGGCATCGAGGATGGAACCGGCAACCCCCCGGCGGATCGATCAGTCTCGGGACGATCCCCGGGATCACCATCAACGGGTCCTTCTCCTCGTCGATGGACGGGATGGCCTGCAGCAGGCCCACCGTGTAGGGATGCCTGGGCGCCGCAAAGAGCTGCCCGACGGGCGCCATCTCCACCATCTGACCGGCATACATGACACTGACCCGATCGCACAACTGGGCGATGACCCCAAGGTCATGGGAAATGAAGAGGACCGACGCGCCGATCCTCCGGACGAGATCATCCAGGATGGTCAGCACCTGCCCCTGCACCGTGACGTCGAGGGCGGTGGTGGGCTCGTCTGCGATCAACAGCGCGGGGCGGCAAGAGAGTTCCATGGCGATCATCACCCGCTGCTTCATCCCGCCGGACAGCTCGTGGGGATACTTCGAGAGCACCCGCTCGGGGTCCGGCATGTTCACCTGCGAGAGCATCTCGATGCAGATCGCCTTGGCCCGGCCTCGATTCACCCGCTGGTGAAGGATGACCACCTCCTCCATCTGATTCCCGACGGTGAACACCGGGTTCAGAGAGCTCATGGGTTCCTGAAAGATCATCGAGATCTCGTTGCCTCGAATCTCCCGCAGCCGCCTGCGGTTCACCTTCAGGATGTCTTCCCCTCTGAAGAGGATCTCCCCCTGGGTGATCTTGCTCGGCGGATCAGGCAGGAGCCGCAGGATGGAGCGAGCCATCACGGATTTGCCACACCCGGTTTCGCCGACCAGCCCGAGGACTTCCCCGCCCCGGATCGTGAGATCCACCCCCTCGAGCGCCCGCACCACCCCCTGGTAGGTGAAGAACCGGACCGAGAGATTCCGGATGCTGAGCAGGGGGTCGGCCATGATCATCGTCGAATCCTCGGGTCGAGGATGTCGCGGAGGGCATCCCCGAAGATGTTGAAACCGATGACCGTCGCCAGGATAAAGAGGCCGGGAAAGGTGGCGTACCACCACTGATCCATCAGGAACTTGCGTCCCACGCTGATCATGGCGCCCCATTCGGGGGTGGGCGGCTGGGCCCCGAGGCCGATGAAGCTGAGAGACGCCGCGATCAGGATCGTCTCTCCCAGGATCAGGGTGGCCAGGATGATCACCGAGGAGAAGCAGTTGGGGAGAATATGGTGCGCGATGATCCACAGGCTCTTGGCACCGGAGGCCCGGGCCGCCGTGATGAACTGCTTCTCCTTGACCGAGAGGGCCTCCCCGCGCACCAGCCTGGCAAATTTCGGGATCATCACAAAGGCGACGGCCAGGATCGCGTTGTTGAGACTGGGTCCCAGCGCCGCGGCCAGCGCCAGGGCGAGCACCAGCGGGGGGAACGACAGGATCACGTCCATCACCCGCATGATGAGGTTGTCGACGCCCTTCCCCAGATACCCCGAGATGGCCCCGATCACGGCGCCGATCCCACCCGCGATGAGGATGACGAGAATTCCGATCCGCAGCGAGATCCTGGCGCCATGCATGATGCGGCTCAGGATGTCTCGGCCGAGCTCATCCGTCCCGAAGGGATGGAGCGTGGAGGGCGGGCTGAGCCGCTCTGCAAGGCTGATCCGGATGGGGTCGTACGGGGAGAAGCGGGAGGCGGTGACGGCCATCACCACCATGAGGACGATGATGATGAAGCCGGCCACCGCCGACGGATTCCGCCTCAACAATCCGAGCGTGAAGAAGAACTCCTTGATCTGCCAGGCGTGCTCTTTGCGGAACGTGTTCCACATGGTCAATACCGGATCTGGGGATCCAGGAAGGCGTACAGGACGTCCACGAGAAGGTTCACGATGACATAGATCAGGGAGACCAGGAGCGTGAAGCCCATGATCGCCGGGAAGTCGAGGAACCCGACCGAATCCACCACGTACTTCCCCATCCCGGGCCAGTCGAAGATGGTCTCGGTGAGGATCGCGCCTCCGAGCAATTCCCCGATGGACAGCCCGGTGATCGTCACGGTCGGGACCAGGGCGTTCTTCAAGCCATGCTTCAGGATGACCACGGCCTCTGCGATGCCGTTCGCGCGTGCCGTCGTGATGAACTCCTGCCCCATGGCGGAGATCATCGAGGACCGCGCAATCCGGGTGATGATGGCCAGGTACACGTACGAGAGGCAGAAGGCCGGGAGGAGCATGTGGGAAGAGGCGTTCGTGAACTTCTCCCAGCTTCCCTGCACCAGGGTGTCGATCAGGTACATCCCGGTCACCTGGGGCGGAGGGTTCAGCGCCATGTCGAGACGACCCGAGCCAGGGAGCCAACCCAGGCCCCGGTAGAAAAGGAGGAGCAACATCAGCCCGAGCCAGAAGACCGGCATGGACACCCCGACGACGGAGAAGACCCGCGCCGCATGGTCGATGGGGCGGTTTCTCCGGATCGCCGAGATGATCCCGAGAGGCAGCCCCGCGCCGATGCAGAAGAGCATGCTCACGGCGGTCAGCTCGAGCGTGGCCGGAAAGAAATCCCGCAAGTCGTCCAGCACCGGGCGCTGGTTTCTGATGGATCTCCCCAGATCGCCTCTGGTCAAGCCGACGAGGTAGCGGAGGTACTGCTCCGGAAGCGGTCGGTCGAGACCCAGAGACCGGCGGATGTTCTCGACGGCCTCCCGGGAAGCCTTCTGGCCGGCCATCATCCGCGCGGGATCGCCCGGGATGGCGTGGGAGATGATGAAGACGAGCAGGGTGACCCCGAGCAGCACGGGGATGGTGTAACACAGCCTCCGGAAGACGTAGCTGAGCAGACGCATGGGGGCCTAAGGGCGCACGCTCGGCAAGATTCCTCCGCTCCCCACCCCGCCCGGGGCGATCCGGCGGGGTGGTGGGCCGGTCGCCCGTGGGGCGAATGGGGTGGGAGCGGGTTATTCCACGGAGATCGCTTCCAGGTTATACATGGACTCGAGCATGGGGTTATAGACGTAGCCCTTCACCGATTTCCGCATCGGGACGATCGTCTGGGTTTGATACAGGAAGATGTACGGGGCCTCGTCCAGGATGATCTTGGTCGCTTCGGCGTACAGCTTGGTCCGCTCCTTCTGGGCACTCAGTTCCAGGGCCTTGCGGATCAGCCCGTCCACCTTCTCATTCTTGTAGAATGCCCTGTTCCCGGGGAGGCCGAAGTTCTTCGAATCGAACCAGAAGTTCATGAACATGGACGGATCCGCGTAGTCGGGACTCCAGACCCCCAGACACAGCTCGAAATCCCCCCGGTCGATCTTGTCCCGGAGCGTCGGGTTGGCGAGCAGCTCGAGCTTCAGCTTGACCCCGATATCGGCGAAGTTGCTTTGCAGGATCGTGGCGATCTGTTCCCAGGTCGGGCGACGCTCTGAATAGATGAGTGTGAGCTCCAGGCCTTGGGCCACCCCGGCCTGCTTCAGGAGGCCCTTGGCCTTGTTCACATCCCGCTGGTACTGAAACGCATCGGGATCGTACCCCCACATCCCCTTGGCAATCGGTCCCCGCATCTGGACGCCTCGGCCCTGGAGGACGTGCTGGATGATCGCCTTGTAATCCACGGCATAGTTCAACGCCTGGCGCACGAGTTTGTTGCTCAGGCTGGGCTTCTGCGTGTTGAGGTAGACATATTCCACGAGCTGGGAGGGGTATTTCCTGACGACGATGTTGGGGTTCTTCTCGAGGGCGGGGATCTGGTCGATGAGGATACCCTCGGCAATATCGATGTCCCCGTTCTCCACGGCCATCCTCTGGTCCGAGGACTCTCGCATGAAGCGGATGATGACCCGCTTCAGCTTGGGCTTGGGTCCCCAGTAATTGGGCTTCGCCTCGAGGACGAAGCGTTGCCCCCGGGTCCACTCGGTCATCTTGAAGGCTCCGCTGCCGTCCGTATTCTGCGCCAGCCACGCCTGGGCCAGATCCCCGTCCTTCTCGTGCTTCATCACGTTCGGATTGACGATGGAGCCCGCATCGGTGGCCAGGGTCTGGATGAAAGGACCGAAGGGGTTTTTCAGAGTGATCTTCACCGTGGAGTCGTCCACGACCTCCACCGTCTTGATGGCCCCCAGGTTGTCCGCGGGGCCCTTCCCGATCTTCAGCACCCTCTCGAACGAGAACTTGACGGCCTTCGCGTCCAGGGGCGTCCCGTCGTCGAATTTGATCCCCTTGCGAAGCTTGATGGTCCAGACCATCCCGTCAGGGGATGCCTTCCAGGATTCGGCGGCCATGGGCTCGACCTCGGTGGACCCTTCCCCCTTGATCACCTTGTACTTGACCAGGCGATCATAGGACGGATAGATCTGCCGCCAGTCGAAGTTGTCGCTCGACACTGCCGGGTCCAGCAGGGAAATGTCGGAGGCGACGCCGATCACCAGGGTGTCCTTGGTGGCGGCGGAGGATCCCGCAGGCATCACGACCAGGCCGAGCAGCAGGCACACCGTGCAAATCATCATCCGTTTCATTGGTAGCTCCTCCCCCCATGGCGGCCGTTTCTTCGACGCAAGTTCGGTGCGCGCACTCGGGCAGCCGTCAACACTGGCTGCGCAACTACCCTCTCGAGGGGTTACCGGATCGCCTCATGGCTGTGAACATCTTGGCGGCGAGAGCCGTGGTGGAAGTTAGCCCAGACCACCCGCGCCGTCAAGCCCCTTCGATCCGCGCTGTGGTGCGCAAGATAGCGCACGGACTCCCGCACGCACCCACCTGCTCCAGGCCATGCGCCCGTGAGCAATGCATGAGGGTGTGAACGGGTGGGGCCAGATTGGAGCGTCGCGCGTGATCTGCCGATGGCAGGCGGTCGAGCCTGGCAGTCAGGCAAGCCGGCTCACTTCAGGCTTCGGACCTTGACACCCTGGAACAGGGAGTCAAGGTGTGCCGTGGGAACGGACCCATGACGGAGCCAGAGGTCAAATGTGGCAAGGGCCGACGATGAGAGGTCAAGAAGATTCGAGCGGACACGAGGCAGGCAGATGGAGGTATTACCCTCCACGGGCAAGCCTCCTGGCGAATCGGAAGCCGATCGAGTTCTTGCGGACCCGGGCGGCTAGTTCGACTGAAAAACCCGCCCCAGGATGTCGGTGAGGGCCGTCTCCTGCCCGGGGCTGACATCGGCGAAGGCGAGGCCGCTCTCGTAGCGGAAGTATCGGTCGCCCCGTGGCCTCCGCCGATTGCTGACGACGGTGCTGCGAACGACGTGGGTGGCGAGGCGCAGCGGCCCCACGGGACCCGGGAACTCCAGCGCGCAGGGGGAGCCTGGACGCAACTGGCCGAGATGCTCGATGCGGGCGCCCCCCAGGCTGAGGTCGACGAGCCGCACCGGGAGGGTCCCATGCGCCAGGGCAGGGATGTGCCTGCCGACCGTGACGCGACGCAGGTGACGCCGCTCCGGGAGTGCGGGCACACCTGACCCATTCCCTCCGAGCGAATGGGCAGCCCCGTTCGACGGGACGGGCGTATCGCGGTCACGCCCCGATGCCCCCAGGTCCAGGACGAGCTTCTCCAAGATGTATTGCCGGGCCGCGTCTACGGCGGCGTCGCGCGTCAGGTACTCGCCGACCAGTTCCCCTTCCTCGGGAATCCCCCCATCGAGTTGGCCCGGTGCCCGATGCCGCGAGGCAGTTGCCGTCCACGTTCCCTTCCGGGTCGCTTTGAGGTGAATCATATACCCCTCAAATGAAATGCCCATCACCGGTCTGCGCCTCCTCACTCCCGGCGCTTTGGCACCGAGTTCGGTACCGTGACCCCCTGCTGCGGTCGGGCTGAGCGTCGGGATTGAACCCTGGAATGCTGGCGCCCGGGCCTCACCGGACACCGTCTCACAGGGGAAGTACATGGGCCCGTTTTGCCTTAAGGCAGGCCCCCGATCCGGGATTGAAGGAACATGACCAGTTGGTCAATGGTATTCTAGTCAGCTAATGCAAAGAGTCAAGACCGATTTCCTCCCGAATCAATCTGGATAGCCTTTTCCGACATTTAGCAGGAGGTCGCCCCGGACAATTTCTCGCCGCAGCCCCCCCACATGCCCCCCGGGCACGATTGGTCCCGCCTTCGTCAGCCTTGCCCCTCGCCAAGTCGCTGTCTCGTCAAGCGGAGCAATTGCTGAGGGACGGGGGTTGAGAGGACCTCTCCAGGAGGCAACGGTCGGCGGTCCTCCTGCTCCACAAGGTGGGGAGACCCTACCGGGAGTCCAGGACAAACCCCACCGGAGGCCGACCGGATGCCGCAGGTCCGCGCCGCTACGCCCATTCAATTGACATTCGAACCAATTCCGATACCTTACCAAAGGTGATGACTTCGGCTGTTCGCCAGTACCTCACGCCAGACGGCCATCGGCTGTCTCGCGAGTTGCTGGTATACTCTCGCCTCAGCCTCGCCCCCCTGCCGACCTCGCGCCGCCGTCGGGCCGTCTGAGGAAGAAGGCAAGATACGAAAGGCGCTTCCATTGGGCTTCATGATCCCGTCCCCGATTCCACCCAACGCCACGCTCGGTGAGCGGCGCGTCTACGCAGCGCTCTCTGCTCTCCCGGACTCCTATACGGTCTGCTACCGGCGGCTCTTCCCCGGTCGTCGGCATGTCGACGAGCCGGACTTCGTGGTGATCGGCGCCGAGATCGGCCTGATCGTCCTGGAAGTGAAAGACTGGAAGAGGGGACGATCTCCGGAGGGACTCCGGAAGGAGAACCCGCTGGAGCAGGCCAAGCGGTACGTCCACGGCCTTCAAGACCTCGTCCGCAAGCGCGGCTTCCCCGTGCTCGTCGAGGCGGAAGGATCTCACCAACAAGACCTGGTGTTCCCGTGTGTCCCCGCTGTCGTCTTTCCCTACCTTACCCGGGAGAGCTGGGAAGAAGAGGGAGCAGCGGACCGGACGGCAGGGACGGCTCTCCATGTCCCATCGCCGGACAATCCTGAGGATCCTTGAACGATATGAGGAGCGACTGAGAAGCAGGAACTGCTGCGACTGGGGAGACGTGCCGCTCCGTGTCCTCGAGCTGATCAGTGCCGGGCGGATCGCGGCGCCCCGCTACCACGCGCTTCTGGTGGACGAGACACAGGACTTCGCCCCGTCCTGGTTCCGGATCCTCCTGCGCATGCTCAAGCCGGAGACCAATCTCCTGTTTCTCGCCGGGGATGGAGCACAGCGCGTGTACCGGCGGGACCTCTGCTGGAACCGGCTCGGAATCGAGCTTCGCGGGCGCAGCCGCATCCTCCGACGTGTCTATCGAAACACATATGAGATCGCAACCTATGCCGCCGACTGGATGCGGGGGGCTGGGGCTGCGGAGGAACTCCGGCGATATGGTGAAGAGTGGGTGGAGGCGGAGCTGGATCATGCCTGGATCCGGCACGGATCCGAGCCGGTTCTGACTGGATTTCCCGATCCGAGCGCGGAGCGCAAGTTCCTGGCAGGCGAGATCCGGACCCTCCTCGCCGCCGGCCGATCCCCCTCCGACATCCTGATCCTTCACGCACGCAGGAACGCCGGCTTCGCAACCGCCGAGAGGCTGAAGCAGGAACGGATCCCGGCGACTGCGGTGAAGCACAGTGGCCTCGTCTTCGACCCCCCGAGCGTGAACGTGTGCACCTATCACAGTGCCAAGGGTCTCGAGTTTCCGATCGTCTTCTGCAGCATGACGCACCTCTTCCCGGACAGCCGGGCCTCCGTGCCCGAAGACGCCGCCAAGGAAGCCGAGACGGAAGCCGCCCGCCTTCTCTATGTCGGAATGACCAGGGCGAGGGATCGACTCTACGTGACCTACATCAGCAGTTGAATCTCCCCTTTGCGATCCGGACATCTGCCGGACAACTTGGCGTGTGTGCGTTGTGCCGTTCTATGTCTCGCAGAGCAAAGTATGCGTGTCACGCTCTTGCAATCCGTGCTGTGCATATATCTGGGGACCCCAGCCAGAACATCTCGCGTCCCCCGGAGTCGCGTCACTCCTGCCAGGGACACCACTCACGGAAGCCTGCAGCGTTCTCCGCACAGGAAGTCCCCCACCAGCGTCACGGGACGCCACACGCTGACGGCGCGTCGCCCTTGCCGGTGCACCCCACGCAGACCCGGCCACGCTGTCCCACCTGGAAGAGAGAGCGGTCCTTTTCCCTCGTGGATGCGGATCTACCGGGCGGGCGGGCGTCCGTGGCGCACCGATCAGGCAGGCGATGCGTCTCGCTCGACAACACCGCTCCCGCGGGCGGTGGTGTCGCCGCTTGACCATGCCTCGTTGAGAACAAATGTATCGGCAACCAGCGGGAGGGCCCCCGCTCCCTCCTATGCTCGACTCGGGGCGGGCCATGCGACCTCTCGGTCGGCGGATGATTCCCGGGAAATCTGCAGCCCATACGAGACACCGCCGAGATAATCCGTTAGAGTATCACCCAGAGGTCCTGAGGCCGGTTGCCCGTGTGACCCCGCGCTCCCGTCAGGAGATCGAGGATGACGCAGTTACTTCACCCAGGAGTGACCATGGAGAGCCGCCTCAGCTATGCGGCACCCACGACGGTTCAAGGGGCGGTCGCCATCTTGGCCGGGGCGTCCGGCGCGGCCAGAATCCTGGCCGGGGGAACGGATCTGCTGGTGCAGCTTCGCTCGGGCCGCAGCCGCCCCGATCTGATCCTCGACATCAAGAGGATCCCGGGCATCGACGGCATTCGCGAGGCGGACGGCGGCTTCGTGATCGGGGCCGCCACACCCTGCGCCGTGATCGGCGAGCACCGTGGCTTGAGGGAGGCGTGGCCAGGGGTCGTGGAGGCCGCGTGTCTCATCGGCTCGACACAAGTCCAGGGCCGGGCATCGCTGGGTGGCAATCTCTGCAACGCCTCCCCGGCCGCGGACAGCGTTCCCGCGCTGATCGCCGCCTGCGCCACCTGCCTCGTGGCGGGCCCCAACGGGCACCGCGAGGTGCCCGTAGAGGCCATTCCCACAGGTCCGGGGCGGACCTCCCTCGCCCGGGGCGAATTGATCGTCGAGCTTCACCTGCCCAGGCGCCCGCCCCGCTCGGGCGACGCCTATCTGCGCTTCATTCCGCGGACGGAGATGGACATCGCGGTGGCCAGCGCCGCGGTCAACGTGACCCTGGATGCGAGCGGGATCTGCACGGAGGCCCGCGTGGTGCTCGGCGCGGTGGCGCCCACCGCGATCCTGGTCCCGGACGGCGGCGCGGCCCTGGTCGGACGCCGACTGGACGGGGAAGCTCTTCGCCGGCTCGATGCGGCGGCGCGCCGGGCCTGCCAGCCGATCGACGACAAGCGCGGGACCATCGAATTCCGGATCAAGGTGGCCGGCGTCCTGGCACGGCGGGCGGCCGGCATCGCCTGCGCGCGTGCGGGAGGCCGCTGATGAGCAAGCACCATGTCTCGACGACCGTCAATGGCGAGCCCGTCGAGTTTCTCTGCGAGACGGAGCAGACGCTCCTCGACGCCCTGAGGGACGCGCTCGGGCTCACGGGCAGCAAGGAGGGCTGCAGCTCCGGCGACTGCGGCGCCTGCAGCGTCATCGTCGATGGCCGTCTGATCTGTTCCTGCCTGATGCTCGCGGTGGAGGCGGAGGGACGGAGGATCGAGACCATCGAAGGCTTGGCCCGGGGTGAGACGCTGCACCCGCTGCAGCGGAAGTTCCTCGAGGCGGCGGCGCTGCAATGCGGATTCTGCACGCCGGGGCTCCTGGTGGCGGCCAAAGCGCTGCTCGATCGGCACCCGAACCCGACGGAGACCGAGGCACGCTACTGGCTGGCGGGCAATCTCTGCCGCTGCACCGGGTACGACAAGGTCATCCGGGCCGTGCTGGACGCGGCCGCCGAATTGCGAGGGGAGTGATCGAGCCATGAGGCAGACCGAACATGCGACCCCGCTCAGGGTCGTCGGCACGCGCCCCATCCGTCCCGACGGCGTCGACAAGGTCACCGGACGCGCCGCGTTCGGGGCCGATATCTCCCTGCCGGGCATGCTGGTCGGCAAGGTCAAGCGCAGCCCTCATGCCCATGCGCGAATCCTGTCCATCCGCGCCGACACAGCCCGAGAGTTACCCGGCGTGAAGGCCGTGATCACCGCCGCCGACCTGCCGGAGATCTCCTCCGAGGAGGCGGCCGCCGGCGAAGCCGACATGAACCTTCGCGACCTGTCGTGCAACTGCATGGCCCGCGGCAAGGTGCAGTACCAGGGGCACGCGGTGGCCGCAGTGGCCGCCACCTCGGGGGCCGTGGCGGATGCGGCGCTCGAACTGATCGAGGTCGAGTACGAGCCGCTCCCGCACGTCATCGACGTCGAGGCGGCGATGGCCCCGGATGCCCCGCTGCTACACGACGACCTGTTCACCCGGGGGGTCGAGCCGGTGCCACGCCACCCGTCCAACATCGCCAGGCAGGTCCAGTTTTCGCTGGGCGACGTGGCGGCCGGATTCCAGGCCGCAGAGGTCATCCTGGAGCGGCGCTACACGACGAAGCCCGTGCATCAGGCCTATATCGAGCCGCATGCCTGTGTCGCCGTCGCCGGTGCGGACGGCCAATGTCAGATCTGGTGCAGCAGTCAAGGCCAGTTCATGGTCCGCGCCTTCTGCGCCAAGCTCCTGGGCATGGATATCGCCAGCATCCGCGTCACCCCGGCCGAGATCGGCGGAGGATTCGGCGGGAAGACCCTCGTGTATCTCGAGCCGCTGGCCCTGGCCCTGGCCAGGCAAGCCGGCCGGCCGGTCAAGATGGTGATGACCCGCGAGGAGGTGTTCCGGGCGACCGGCCCCACCTCGGGTGCCGTCGTCGAGGTGAAGCTGGGCGCCACCCGGGATGGCAAGATCACCGCGGCGCAGGCGGTGCTCAAGTATCAGGCCGGCGCGTTTCCCGGCTCGCCGGTGCAGCCGGGCTGCATGGCGGCCTTCGCCATGTACGACCTGCAGCATGTCAGCGTCACCGGGTACGACGTCGTGTCCAATCGACCCAAGGTGGCCGCCTATCGTGCGCCCGGCGCGCCGATCGCCTCTTTCGCGGTGGAGAGCTGTCTGGACGAGCTCGCGCACACGCTGGGCATGGACCCGATCGCGCTGCGCCAGAGGAACGCGGCCCGGGATGGCACGCGGGCCGCCTATGGCCCGACCCTCCGCGACATCGGCTACGTCGAGACCCTCGTGGCTGCCGAGCGGCACCCACACTATGCCGCCGCCCTGGGTCCGAATCAGGGGCGCGGCGTGGCCTCCGGCTTCTGGTTCAATTTCGGCGGCGAGTCCACGGCCGCGGTCCACATCAACGAGGACGGCACCGCCGTCGTGGTCTCGGGCAATCCGGACATCGGTGGCTCGCGCGCCTCTCTCGCCATGATGGCGGCGGAGGTCCTGGGCATTCCCGTCGACCGGGTTCGACCGATCGTCGCCGACACCAGCTCCATCGGCTACAGCTTCCTCACCGGTGGCAGCCGCGTCACCTTCGCGACGGGCATGGCGGTGGTGCAGGCGGCCGAGAAAGTCGTGGACGAGCTGAGGCGTCGGGCGGCGATGATCTGGGACATCGGCGCCGACGCGGTGGAATGGCAGGACGGGAGGGCGGTCGCCCGTGGCGCCCGGGCGGGACAGGTCGAACCCCTCCCGCTCGCCGCCATCGCCCGCAAGGCCGGACGGACGGGCGGTCCGATCAGCGCCGAGGCATCGATCAACGCCCAGGGCGCGGGGCCGGGCTTCGCGACGCATATCTGCGATGTGGAGGTCGATCCGGAAACGGGGTCCGTCAAGATCCTGCGCTACACTGCCGTCCAGGACGTCGGGCGCGCGATCCATCCGAGTTATGTGGAGGGGCAGATCCAGGGTGGCGTCGCCCAGGGTATCGGCTGGGCGTTGAACGAGGAATACATCTACGATGGGAACGGGCAGCTCGAGAATCCGGGCTTCCTCGACTATCGCGTCCCGGTCGCCTCGGATCTCCCCATGATCGAGGCCGTCCTGGTCGAGGTGCCCAATCCACGGCATCCCTTCGGGGTACGGGGCGTCGGCGAGGTACCCATCGTGCCGCCGATGGCGGCGGTCGCGAACGCCATCCACGATGCGGTTGGCGTCCGGATGACGGACCTGCCGATGTCGCCCCCGCGGCTCCTGGCGGCGATCGAGCGTGCCGGGCGGTAGCCCGATGGCGCGCGTCATCCTCTCGAGCTCGGCCTGCCGCCAGTTCACCGGCGGCCAGGCCGAGATCCAGGTGGAGGCGGACACGGTCCGCCGCCTGATCCTCGAACTCGATCGGCGCTTCCCCGGCCTCGGCAAGCAGGTCGAGGAAGGCATGGCGATCGCGATCGACGGCGAGATCT
>DATIFO010000219.1:0-54773 GCA_035455275.1 Methylomirabilis sp. (SeqCode)
GGCGACCGGCAAGCCGGTCATCACCTCCAACCAGGCCTCGCTCTGGGAGTGCCTGCGGCTCCTCAAGATCGACGACCCCATCCCCGGCTTCGGCAGGCTGCTGACCCTGCCGAACCGGAGCCAGTTCCAGGGGTTCCCGCGGTAAACCCGGCCGGGCCGGATCGGGGGCGGATTCCCGCTTTCCGATCCGGCCCGGCCTTGCAGCGGGCGAAGTCGCGATTCGTCCTGGTCCCTGGATCCTGGCGCAACGTGTCCTGGCTCTTGAAGGAGGCCCGACCGTGCAGATGAACTGGATTGTCCTCGGCGCCGGTGATATCGCAACCAACCAGTTCGTTCCCGCTCTGAAATCCCTGGAATCGTGTCGCGTCCTGGCGGTGATCGACCAGAACCAGGCGGCCGCGGAGGTCCTGGCCCGTCAGTGCGGGGCCCCCTATGCCCTGGCGGATATCAAGGAGATCCGGAGACTTCGCGAGGCCAATGCGGTGTACATCGCCACCTGGCCGGTTTCGCACTGCGAGCTTGCCGTCCTGGCGGCCGAGGCAGGCAAGCACATCCTGTGCGAGAAGCCCATGGCCGTCACCCTGGCCGAGTGCGATCGCATGATCCACGCGTGTCGGGCGGCAAACGTCCGCCTGATGATCGGGAACAACAACCGCTTTCACGCGGCCCACCAGCGGGTCCGGCAGCTCATGACGGAAAACGCCATCGGGAAGGTCGTCCTGGCCAAGGCCGACTTCCTCACGTCCTTCCGCCTGCGGCAAGGGGAGCGCTTCCGCGCCTCCCAGTTCCGCCTGACCTGGGGCCTCGGCGGGGGCGGCGTGGTGATGGACATGGGGATCCACGTGATTGATCTCCTGTGCTTCATCCTGGCGGACGAGGTGGAGGCCGTCGGGTCCTTTCACGACCGGCTGGTCTATGACTGCGAGGCGGAGGATACCGCGCTCATCCAGGTCCGCTTCCGGAGCGGCGCCCTCGGGAACATCAGCCTGGGCGGCGGGATTCCCTACGGGCGCAATGCCCTGGAGCTGTACAGCGACCGCGGCGCGATCATCTCCGAGCGGTCCATCGGCCGGGTACCTGACGAGGTCCGCGTGCGGGTCTTCAGGGACGGCGCCTGGACCGAGTACACTGCGCCCAACGTGGATTCCTTCCGGACGGAGGTCGAGGCCTTCATCGCCGCCGTGGCCCGGGGGGGCGAGACGCCCGTGCCGGGAAGCGAGGGGCGGAAGGACCTCGCGGTGGTGCTGGCAGCTTATCGCTCCCTGCAGGAGCGGCGGCTGGTCTGGTTGGACGAAATCGCGGCGTGACGGCAGGCGGGCGGAGGCGAGATGAGCAGACTCTTCGACCTGTCGGGTCAGGTAGCACTGGTCACAGGGGCCAGCCGCGGCTTCGGCCGATCCATCGCCCGGGCGCTGGCCGAGGCGGGCACCGACCTCGTGCTGACCAGCCGGCGACTCCAGGACGTGGAGGGGGTCGCGGGGGAGCTGACGGCCACCGGGCGGAAAGTGGTTCCACTTCAGGCGGATGTCACGCGGGGAGAGGACGTCGAGGAGGTCGTCGGCCGCGCCCTGGCGATCCTGGGGAAGATCGACATCCTGGTCAACAACGCCGGGATCAATATCCGCAGGCCGGCCTTGGACCTGACTGAGAGCGACTGGGACCAGACCCTGGAGACCAACCTGAAGGGCTGCTTTCGCGTCGCCAAGGCGGTGGGGCGGCACATGATGTCCAGGCAGACGGGCCGCATCGTGAACATCGCCTCGATGATGGCCAGCGTCACGCTCCCCGAGCGGGCTGCCTACGGCGCCAGCAAGGCCGGCCTGGTCCAGTTGACCCGGACGCTGGCCGTGGAGTGGGCGCCCTACAACGTCCGGGTCAACGCCATCTGCCCGGGGCCGTTCCTGACCGAGTTGAACCGGCCCATCCTGGACGATCCGGAGAAGGTAAAGTTCTTCACGGACCGGATGCCCATGAAGCGCTTCGGAAGGCCGGAAGAGCTGCACGGGGCGGTGATCTTCCTGGCCTCGGAGGCCTCCAGCTTCATCACGGGGACGACGATATATATCGATGGAGGCTGGACGGCCCTGTAGCGCAGAGCATTGCGGAGCTTGTGCGCGACGAATCGCGGGAATGAGCGTTCGGTTGAGCTCACGAGAAAGCCAGATCCCAATGGCCAGGGACTAATGGCGGGAGGCGAGATGGCGATGCGGATCGGGGCGCATGCGCAGATCTGGGTGGCACCCTTCACGGGGGACACCCTGGATGTGATCGAGCGGGTTGGCCAGCTGGGGTTCGATGCCATTGATATCAATGTGGGGGAACTCCCTCCGCCCTTTCCGGTGGCCGAGGTGCGCCGCCGCCTGGCGGCGACAGGCCTGCAGGCGTCCCTGGGAAGCTTCGTGAATGCCGAGCGGGATATCAGCAGCCAGGATGCGGGCGTCCGGGCGGCAGGCGTGGAGTTCCTGCGGGGCGTGGCGAGGTTGTGCGGGGAGGTCGGGGCCAAGACCTTCATCGGGCCCATGCATTCCGAGCTGCGCCGCCAGCGCGCGGACACCCAGGGCGTCAGGGAGGAGCGGTGGCGTCGCTGCGTGGATGGGCTGGCGGCGGTGGCTCTAGAGAGCGAGCGGGTCGGGATCAACGTGGCGGTGGAGATCCTCAACCGGTATGAGAGCGATTTCCTGACGACGACCGCCGATGGGGTCCGGCTCTGCCAGGCCGTGGGTCATCCCCGCCTGGGGCTGCTGCTGGACACGTTCCACATGAACATCGAGGAGCAGCGGATTGGCGATGCCTTCCGGGCGGCCGCGGGCCACATCCACCACGTCCACACGTGCGAGAACGACCGCGGGGCGCCGGGGAGCGGGCACCTCGACTGGGTCGAGGTGCGCGACGCCTTGCGCGACGCCCTCTACGACGGGGTCTGCACCATCGAATCCTACAACCCGGACCTTCCCAGGCTCGTCCAGCGCACCTCCTTCTGGCGGCCTCTGGCCTCCAGCCAGGATGCGCTGGCCCGCGAGGGACTGGCTTTCCTCCGAAAGCTGTTCGACTCCCGGTGACCCGGGAGGCTCGTGCCTGGCGCGCCCGCCAGTGATTCGCGGCGGAGGACGGCTGGATCCAGCAGTTGTACGTCAATCCACACAAAGTGTATGGCCGGCCCACTTTTCGATTGTAACAGACTATTGAGTTGTAATTAACTAACCAGTGTGTTAATTCTCTGGTGGTTTTCGCCTCCCACGACCAGCGGCCCTGAGCAGCTCAAGACAGCTCCTGCAGACAACACCGCACCACGGAGGGCCCACCCATGACCGGAGCCGAATTCATCGCGGCTTGCCTCAAGCAAGAGGGTGTCTCCAAAGTCTTTGGGCAGTGCGGGCACACGAACTATGCCTTGATGGATGCGCTGCCCAAGCTGGGAATGGACTTCGTCTCATTCCGGCACGAGCAGTTGGCGGCGCACGCGGCGGATGCCTATTTTCGGGTGTCGCACAAGTTGGCCGTGGTCCTGGTGCACTTATCGCCTGGCCTCACCAATACCCTGACTGGGGTCGCGACGGCTGCCGCTGACTGCACGCCGATGGTCGTCATCTCCGGCAACACGCCTTCCTACAATCATGCACGCGAAGGGCATCAATGCATCCGCTTTCACGCGGACGCATCACAAGGGGACATCTTCCGGCCCATCTGCAAGCGCGTGTGGAGGGTCGACGACCCCAGCTTGCTCCCCGAAGTGCTGCCACGCGCGCTCAGTCTCGCACAAACGGGTCGGCCGGGCGCGGTCCTGATCGACGTCCCCATGGATGTCTTCTCGCGTCCGGTGAGAGGCGAGGTTCCTGTGCTGCGGAGCCGGCGGCCAGGTCAGTATCGAAACCCCGGAACCGAGGCAGAGCTTGCGGAGACGGTTGAGCTGCTCCTTCATGCCGAGAAGCCCGTTGTATTTGCTGGAAATGGAGTACACCTCTCGGAGGCCTGGGAGGAATTGAGGGGGGTCGCCGAGTACCTGGGGATCCCCGTGGCGACGAGCCTCATGGGGAAGGGGGCTTTTCCGGAGAATCATCCGCTCTCCGTGGGGATCACGGGGATCTGGGGTACGCGCCTCGCGAACGAGACCACGCGGGATGCGGACGTGATCCTGGCGATCGGGACAGGTTTCGTGGAGTCCGATTGCAGTTCGTGGAATCCGAGCTACACCTTCGCAATTCCCCCCGCACGTCTGATCCAGATCGACGTCGATCCGCAGGAGATCGGCAAGACCTATCCGGTGAGCGTCGGAATCGTGGGCGACGCCAAGGCAAGTCTCGGCAGGCTGCTGGAGCAGTTTCAGGCGCGATCCCCTCGGCGCAACTGGGGGGAGTCGCCTCGCTTTGCGGACCTCCAGAAAAGGAGGCAGACATGGCTGGGCGAGCTGGTTGCCAGCCAGCACGATGCCGGCAAGCCGATCCATCCCGCCCGACTCCTCTACGAGTTGAACCAGACGCTGCCGGAACACGCCATCGTGGTCACGGACGTGGGCTGGAACAAGAACGGCGCCGGGCAGCAACTCTTGACGCGGCGCCCCCAGACCTTCATCACCAGCGGGGGGATGGCCACCATGGGCTTCGCGCCTGCCGCCGCCATTGGCGCCAAGCTCGCGTCTCCCGATCGGCCGGTGGTGGCGCTTGTCGGCGATGGGGGCTTGATGTCGGCCTGTGGGGCGCTGGCGACGGCGGTCGAGCTTGACACGCCAGTCCTCTGGGTCCTCTTCAATAACTTCTGCTACTCGACGATCCGGACGATGGGACACTCCTTCTTCAAGAACACCTACGGCACCCATTTCCAGCGACCGGATGGCACGCCCTACAACCCGGATTTCCAGCTCCTCGCGAAAGCCCATGGCATGGAAGGGCGACTGGTCGAAGAGCCTGACCAGTTGTCCTCCGCGCTGAAGGAGTGCCTGAGCCTGAATGCTCCTTGCCTGCTCGAGGTGCGGACGCGCGGGGACCTGCCGATGCCGAGGACGGGCTACTGGGACATCGCGGATTTCCTGACGGGCGAGCCGCCTGCCGAGGGGGAATGAGCCATGCAAGCGTTCATCAAGACGACGCCAGGCGTCGGGAACATGGACGTGGGCGAGGTGGCGGTCCCCGCCCCAGGACCCGGTGAAGCCCTGGTCAGGATTGCACAGTCGGGTATGTGCGGGACTGAGATATTGGTTCACGACGATCTGTACAGGGGGCGGAAGCGGCCGATACCCTATCCGCTGATCGTCGGTCACGAAGCGTCCGGAGAGGTGGTGGAGCTGGGGCCAGGGGCAGAGGGTCCCAAGCCCGGAACGCGGGTCGGCATAGAAGCCCTGAGCGGGTGCGGGCGGTGTTTCCATTGTGTGCGAGGGAACTACAACCTCTGTCCAGACTGGCACCACATCGGGCTGACACGGGCCGGGGCGCTTGCCGAGTTCATCGCGGTGCCCGGCTCCTCGCTCTTCCCGCTGCCCGAGGAAGTCCGTTTCGACAGCGCCGCATTCCTGGAGCCCCTGGCGACGGTTGTTCACACCTTGGAACGAACCAGGCCAGCCCCAGGCTTGCCTGCTGCGATCATCGGACCGGGGGCGCTCGGCCTGCTTCACCTCCAGGTGCTGCAGGCAGCGGGGTTGTGTCCCATCGTGGTCTTTGGGCGGCGCGGGGATGAGAAGCGTCTGGAGCTGGCGCGGGCGCTGGGCGCCGATGCGGCCATCGTTGCCGATCGGAAGGAGGCGCAGGAACACGCCGCCAGCGTCACAGACGGTGTGGGGATGGGGTTGGTCATCGAGGCCGCGGGCAGTCCCGAGGCGGTCCAGACCGCCCTGGATATCGTGGGCGGTCAGGGAACGGTGGTCACCCTGGGCATCGTCCGATCCACCGAGATCGACGCCTTGACCGTCATGCGGAAGAATCTCGTTTGGATGGGTGTGGTCGCCAGCGTGCGCAGGCATTTCGCCGAAGCCATCCGGCTGATTCGAACCGGAAAGGTGCGGCCGGAGCGCCTGATCACCCACCGCATGCGTCTGGCCGATGCGCCTTCGGCCGTGTCGGTGCTGCGCCGGTGCGAGGCTGTGAAGATCATGTTCGCGCCGGGAGCGTGACGGTTGACGGCATTTCGGCTTTTCGGGAGCAGATGATCCCTCATCCGCTGCCGTGGCGGAGAGGCGAACGGAAGGGGAGGCGCTCACATGCTAGCCGTCATGAAGGCCACCGCCGAGGCAGGATCGCTCGAGGTGAGGGACGTGCCGATGCCGCGACCCGCGGCTGGCGAGGTCCTCGTCAGGATGGGGGCCGCCGGCATCTGCTACAGCGATGTCATGATCCTGAAGAACAAGTACCAGGGTCGGGTGCCCGTCCCGGTCCCGATGATCATGGGACACGAGGGTGCCGGGGTCATCGCCGGCATCGGCGAAGGGGTCATGAACCTCAAGGAGGGCGACCGGGTCGCCCTGATGCCGGCGTGGGGATGCGGCCACTGCCACCATTGTGTCGATAGCCATCCCAACATGTGTCAGGAGTGGAGGCATCTCGGCATCAGCCGCGACGGGACGTTCGCGGAGTATCGAGTTGTGCCGTCCTTCGTCGCCTGCCGGCTGCCGCCGAGCGTCTCCATGCTGGATGCGGCGGTGCTCGAGCCGATCACCCTGGCGGTGCGAACCCTCGAACACGTCAAGCCGCGACTGGGGGACACCGTCGCCATCATCGGGCCGGGCTCCATCGGCCTGTTCCACCTGCAAGCCTTCAAGTCGGCGGGCGCCTCCATCGTCATCGTCATCGGCCTGGAACAGGATGCGGCGCGCCTCGACATCGCCAAGCGGCTGGGGGCCGATCACGTCGTCAATGGCAGCCGGGAGGATGTGGTGAAGCGGGTGAGGGAGCTGACCGACGGCCTGGGGTGCGACATCGTCGTGGAGGCCGCGAACCATCCGTCCACCGCCGGCCAGGCCATCGATCTGGCCAGCGCCTACGGGCGCGTGATGCTCTTTGGCCTCTACCCGGAGGCGACCATCAGCCCCCTGACCCTGATGCGAAGCGGCCTGACGGTGATGGGCGACGTGGCCACGACGCCGTCGTGGTTTCAGCGGGCGATCCGCTGGGTGCAATACCGGAAGGTCCTGGCCGAGCCCCTGATCACCCGGACGTTTGGACTGGATCGGGCCAAGGAGGCCTTCGAGGCCTTCTACGAAGGGCAAAGCGTGAAGGTGCTCTTCGAGATGTAGGCGCCCGCGAGCGACCGAGGATGAGGAGCCCAGCGTGAGATTCCCCCGCCTGTTCACCCCCGGACGGATCGGCCGGTTGGAGGTGCGCAACCGGATAATCGAATCTCCCATGGAGCGCAACTACTGCACCGCCGACGGCCGGGTGACCCAGCGGTATATCGACTACCTCGAGGCCCGGGGGCGTGGTGGCACTGGCGCCATGTATACGGAGGCGACGTACGTGGAGCCGCGCGGCAGGAGCCGTGTGCTTCAGATGGGGCTTCACAGCGACGACATGATCCCGGGCCTCCGAAGGCTCACCCGGGCTGTCCACCGTCACGGTGCCCGAATCGGTCCCGAACTGAACTACGGCGGCCGGGTCGTCAGCCCGGAGGTGAGCGGGCTTCAGCCCTGGGCGCCATCTCCCGTGCCATGCCAGAGCGCCGGGGGCGCCATGCCGCGCGCCCTCGACCGCGAGACCATTCGCGACATAGTCCAGCGGTATGCCGCCGCCGCCGGCCGCGCCATCGAGGCCGGGTTTGACTTCATCGGTCTGCATGGCGCCCACGGCTACCTGCTGAGCCAATTTCTGTCCCCGTACTGCAACAAGCGCGACGACGAGTACGGCGGCGATCTGCTCGGCCGTCTCCGGTTCCCGCTCGAGGTCATCGCCGCTGTGCGCCTGGTGGTCGGCCCCGGCTTTCCGCTTGTCTACCGGATGAGCGGCGACGAGCACGTAGAGGGCGGGCTCACCAACAAAGCAGTGTGCGAGATTGCCCCGCACCTGGAGGCAGCCGGCATCGACCTGCTGGACATCTCTGCGGGGACGTACGAGTCGGGTCTCTGGATCGTTCAGCCCATGGAGATGCCGCAGGGGGTGCTCGCCCCGCTTGCGCGCGCAATCCGCGCCCACGTGCGGATCCCCGTCAGTGTGGCCGGGCGGATCACGGATCCGAGCGCGGCCGAGCATCTGCTCGAAGCCGAGGATGCGGACTTCGTGACGCTGGGGCGGGCGTTGCATGCCGACCCCGATTTTGCCAACAAGGCACGGGAGGGGCGGCTCGACGAAATCTGCACCTGCATCGCGTGCAACCAGGGCTGCATCGACATGCTGGGGCGCCACGCGCCGGTCGTGTGCCTCGTCAACACGACCACGGGACGCGAGCGGGAGTACGCGATCCGGCCGACGCCGCGGGCGCAGCGGGCGGTCGTGGTCGGCGCGGGACCGGCGGGCCTTGAAGCCGCCCGGGTCCTGGCCCTGCGCGGTCACCGAGTGACGGTCTTCGAACGCGCGACGGAGCCGGGCGGCCAGCTCCTCCTGAGCCGGCTTGTGCCGGGACGACAAGAGCTGGCGGGGCACGTGCCGTGGCTGGCCAGCACGGCGCGACGGGCCGGCGTGCGCCTCGTGCTGGGTGTCGAGGCGACGGTTGAGACCATCCTGGATGAGCAGCCGGACCTCGTGGTCGTGGCCACGGGTGCTCGCCCGGGGGTGCCCGGGATTCCGGGCCTCATGGACAGTCCCGCCGTCGATGCCTTTGAGGTTCTTCGCCGCCCGGCGGATGGAATCCGACGGGCGCTGGTGATCGGGGGCGGGGTTCTCGGCGTCGGTGTCGCGCACGTGCTCGCGGAGCGTGGCGTGGAGGTGGTGGTAGCGGAAGCCGGCAAGGAACTCGCGGGGGAAATCGGACTGCGCCCGCGATGGCTGTACGTCGAGCATCTGCTGGAGCGGCCAAACGTGAGCGTGCACGTGGGGACCACCGTGGAAGCCCTGGCCGAGCGTGACGCCGTGTTGTGGAACGGGCGAGAGCAATGGGGGCTGAAGGACATCGATCTCGTCGTGCCCACGCGCCCGATGCTGCCCGCCACCGATCTGGCCGAAGGGTTGTACGCGCGATCCGACGCCCCGCCGGTCTTCCTGGTCGGCGACTGCCTCCAGCCGCGCACCGCGCTGGAGGCCATGCACGAGGCGGCGGCCCTCGGTCACCGGTTGTAGGCGCAGGAGTACGGAGGTGGGCGCCGACACCGAGCCCTGTGAGTGTGAGAGTATGACCGGTGCGGAAGCGTAACTCGAAGAGGGCGTGACCCCTTCCGGAGGCAAGAATGGCCAGAGCGATTACTGAGGAAGAAAAGCAGAATGGTCTTGAGCTGCTGAGGAGAGCGCGAGCGGCGATGAAAGGGATCGAGCACTATGATCAGGCAGGGGTTGATCGGCTGAGCCGGGCCATTGGATGGGCCACGGCGAACGAGCGCACCTTCGTCGCTCTCACCCGCATGGGCTTCGAGGAAAGCGACATGGGAAGCATGGAGGGTGGACCGACTCGACGGTTCAAGATCGTCGGGATCCTGCGCGACGCTCTCCGGCAGAAGAGCGTGGGGGTGATCGAGGAGATCCCGGAAAAGGGGATTGTCAAGTACGGGAAGCCGGTGGGTGTCATTGCCGGATTGCTTCCCGTGACGAATCCGGTGGTGACGATGGTCTGCATGGCCATCAATGCGGTCAAGTGCAGGGATGCGGTCATTTTTTCCCCGCATCCGATGAGCCGGCGAACCGCCCTGGAGACCGTCCGCATACTCCGAGCGGCCCTCAAGAAACAAGGCGCGCCCGAGGACCTTTTCCAGTGCGTCGAGAAACCTAGCATTCCCCTCGCGCAGGAACTGATGTCGATCTGTGACCTGACGGTCGCCACCGGCGGGCAGGCCATGGTACGAGCGGCGTACGGCTCCGGCAAGCCTGCCTACGGAGTCGGGGCGGGGAATGCGACCATGCTGATCGACGAGACGGCCGACATAGAGGTCGCGGCGAGAAACACGCGAATCAGCAAGATGCACAACAACGGATCGGGTTGCTCGTGCGATGGGAATCTGCTGGTCGAGGCGTCGATCTACGAGCGGTTCCTGGAGCAACTGCAGAAGGAGGGCGGCTACCTGGCTTCGGAAGAGGACAAGAATCGGCTGGCGGCCGTCATGTGGGATGCCGAGGGGCACCGCACGATCGAGACCATCGCCCGGCCAGCCGCGAAGATCGCCGCCCTGGCAGGCTTCTCGATTCCGCCCGACAAGCAGTTCATCGTCGTCAAGGAAGAGAACATCGGGAAGAAGTATCTCTTTTCCGGCGAGAAGCTGTGTCCGGTCCTGGCCATCTTCAAATATTCCGGGTTCGAGAATGCCTTGAAGATGGTGGAGCAGATCTTCGAGGTAGGCGGAAAAGGTCATTCGTGCGGCATCTTTACCTTCGACGATGGGCGCATTCACCAGTTGGCCATGATGGCCCCTGTCGGCCGGATCATGGTCCGGCAGCCCCAGGTGCGTGGCAATGCCGGGTCGTTCGATAACGGCATGCCCATGACGTCCAGCTTGGGGTGCGGCACCTGGGGAGGCAACATCACCAGCGAGAACATCGGCGTGAAGCACTTCATGAACGTGACCTGGGTCAGCCGGACGATCCCCGAAGATCGGCCCCCGGAGCAGGAAATATTCGGCGAGTTCTTCAACAGTGAAATTTTCTGACGGGCTGAACACGCTTGCCTTAGCGTATGGATCTGAGGACTCTCGGGCCGTCAGCGGTTGCGGAGCTGGGGTAGCCACATGGGTGACCTTCTGGAGGATCGCGTCGCCGTGGTCACCGGTGGGGGGCAGGGGCTTGGTGAGGGAATCGCCACGAGGTTTGCCGCCGAAGGGGCCGACGTGGTGGTGGTCGACCAGAATATAGAGAGCGCCAAGCGCGTGGCCGACACGATTCAGCAACGCGGTCGAAAGGCTCTAGCGTATCGAGTGGACGTCACGTCATGGGAGCAGGTACAAACCATGACGACCGAGTCCATTCAGATGTTCGGCCACATCGACATCCTCGTGAACAATGCGGGGATTTCTCCCAAGCGGGATGGTCGCAGGATTCCGATCCACGAGATCGATCCCGCGCAATGGGACCAGGTGCTGGCGGTCAATCTCACGGGCGCCTTCCTGTGTGCCAAAGCGATCGTCCCGCGCATGATGGCGCGCCGGTATGGCCGGATCCTGAATATGAGCTCCATTGCCTCCAAGGTGGGCTGGAGTGGGCCGTCGGGGGCGCATTATGCAGCGTCCAAGGCGGGGCTGACCGCGCTCACCCGGTTCATGGCGTACGAGCTGGCACCCCACAACATTCTCTGTAACGCACTGGCCCCAGGCCGCATCATGACGCCCATGCTTGCCCAGGGCAATGCGGATGAGGCCGAAGCGAGCCGGCTCCAGATTCCGCTACGGCGCTTCGGCACCATCGAGGAGGTCGCCAGTCTGGCGACCTTTCTGGTCTCGGATCAAGCAGCGTACATTACCGGCGAGACAGTGGCGATCACTGGCGGCTGGCTCATCGGCTAGCCAGCCGCCGTGGTCCCGCAAGACCCGAGGCCTCGGGGGCACTCCGGTCAACCAGGCGCGGAGATCGATTTGGGAAGCATCGATCGAGGCGGGTGATGAGAAGGGACAGGAGCGGCGGGTCTTCCTCAATGGGGAGGGCATGTGGCAAGGCGGCGATGGTCGTGGCGACACCACAAGAAGGAGGGAGAGCAATGGGGAAGGGAGGAGTAGTGGGGAGGGTTCTGATGGCGGTCTGCTTCACTCTGTGTCTTGGGTTTCCCTTGCTGAGTCCCTCTACCGCTCCGGCTGGGACCATTGTGCTGAAGCTCGCGCACGTGGATCCAGCGGATACATGGACGTCGAGGAAAGGCGGCGGATCGACTCTGTTCAAGCAAATTGTCGAGATCGAGACCCGGGGCGCGGTTGAGGTTCAAGTATATCCTGCCGGCCAGCTCGGTGGCGAACGGGAAATGACCGAGGCCGTGAAGCTCGGGAGCATCCAAATGACCATGATCTCGGGCGCCCTGGCAAATTTCTACAAGGAATACCAGGTGTTGGACATCCCCTACCTTTTCTCCTCACCACCGGTGGCATGGAAGGTCCTGGACGGCTGGTTCGGCAAGGAGATGGCAGATGACTGTCTGAAGAAGACGGGAATGCGAGTGCTGGGGTTCGGCGAGGCGGGCTATCGAAACTTCACGAACTCGGTCAGACCCATAAGAACTCCTGCTGACTTCAAGGGATTGAAGATCAGGGTGATGGAGAGTCCGGTGTATATGGCCCTAGTCAGGTCTCTGGGGGCGGCACCGACTCCGGTCGCATGGACCGAGACGTATGCCGCCCTTCAGCAGAAGGTCGTGGACGGCCAGGAGAATCCAGTCTCCACCATCAAGTATGCGAGGCTCAACGAAGTGCAGAAATATATGACTCTCGATGGCCACACCTACGGGATAGATTTCATTTTGATGAATGAGAAGTTTTTTCAATCCTTGCCGAAAGACATTCAGAAGGTCATTCGAATCGCAGCGACGACGACTGCTACGATCATGCGAGGAATTCAGACCATCGACTCGACACTGGGGGTCCAGCAACTCAGAGAAAAGGGCATGGAGGTGTACGCGCCCTCTGACAGCGAGAAAGCCATGTTCCGGGCAGCCGCGCAACAACCGGTCATCGAATATCTTGAAAAGCAAATCGGAAGGCCGTGGATCGACAAACTGCAGAAGGCGATCAAAGAGGCCGAGGCCGAGATCGGCGGCTAGCGGCGGTGGGTGAACCAAGCCAACCGGATCGCCCTGGAGTGTTTCTGCGACCGCATCCTGTGTGGGGAGGAAGCGATGTTTCAGCGATTGAGTGCGGCCCTCAGGCGGGGCACCGAAGTCGCGATGATGGTCCTGATGGCTTTCCTCGTCGTCGTGGTGGTGGTGAGCGTCATCTTTCGCTACGTCCTGCTGTCGCCGCTGGGCTGGTCGGAAGAGGTCGGCCGGTACGTGATGATCTGGCTGGGGTTCCTGGGCGCCAGCCTGGCGGTGCACCAGGGGATGCATGTCGGCGTGGGGTTCGTGGTGAACGCGGTGCCCGCCCGGCTTGCCGTCTGGCTGCGGGGCCTGGCGCGGGCCGGCGTGGGTGCCTTCCTGCTGATCGTGATGCTCTATGGATTCCACCTGGTCACCAACTTGTGGGACCAGGTGAGTCCCGTGCTGGAGATTCGCATGACGTGGCCCTATCTCGCCATCCCCGTGGGGAGCCTGCTGATGCTGATCCAACTGGCGACGCTTGTGACGGCTTCCCATCCACAGGACGGGTAAGACCGCCCGACCTCGGAGACACTCATGCTGGCACTCCTGGGCCTGACCTTCCTGGCGACCACCGTGATCGGGATTCCCATCGCCTTCGGCCTCGGGCTGGCGGCCATGGCGAGCATCCTGGCCTGGGGGCAGGTGTCTCTGTGGCTGCTGCCGCAGCGAATGTTCACGGGAGTGGACAGCTTCGTGTTCATGGCCATCCCGTTCTTCATCCTGGCCGGCGAGCTGATGACCACCTCCGGGATACTCGACCGCCTGGTGAAGTTCACGGATGCCCTGGTCGGGCACATCCGCGGCGGGCTGGCGCACGTCAACATCGTCGCCAGCATGATCTTTGCGGGAATCAGCGGCTCCGCCGTCGCGGATGCCGCAGCATTGGGGTCGGTCCTGATTCCGAGCATGACCAAAGAGTACGACGTGGACTTCGGCAGCGGGGTCTGCGCTGGCGCTTCCACCATCGGACCGATCATCCCGCCTAGCATCCCCATGGTCGTGTATGCCCTGGCGGCAGGCAGTGTTTCCATCGCGGGCCTGTTCCTGGCGGGCGTCATCCCCGGCGTGCTGATGGGCGTGGGGATGATGAGCATCGCCTACGTTATCGCCCGCCGCCGGCGCTACCCCGTGCGCCCCCACGCGCTCCCCGTGCGTGAGCTGCTCCTTCGATTCTGGCAGGTGCTCCCGGCCCTGCTCATGCCGGTGATCATCGTCGGGGGTATCCTGGGGGGCGTGTTCACAGCGACCGAGGCGGCTGCCGTGGCGGTCGCCTACGCCGTCCTCATCGGCTTTGTGGTTACCAAGGAGCTGAAGTGGGAGCATATCCCTCCGGCGCTGGTGCGATCAGGGGTGACCACGTCGGTCGTGTTCATGCTCATCGCGACCTCCAATGCCGTCTCCTGGATCCTCACCACGCAGCAGGTGCCAATGCTGATCGCGAACTTCCTGAAGGTCGTTGCGCCCCAGCAGTGGATGTTCTTGTTGATCGTCAACATTTTTCTGCTGATCGTCGGTTGCCTGATGGACCTCTCGGCCGCCATGATCATGCTGGTGCCGATCCTGGCCCCCATCGCCACGACCTACGGGGTGCACCCGCTGCACTTCGGCTTCCTCGTCGTGCTGAACCTGGTCATCGGCCTGCTGACGCCGCCCGTGGGCGTGTGCCTCTTCGTGGTGACGGGGATCGCGCGGATCTCCCTGGAGCGCGTGATCCGCGCGGTCTGGCCATTCCTGCTCTGGCAAGTCGTGGTGCTGGGTTTCGTGACCTACGTGCCCGCGCTGTGCATGGCCATCCCGCGACTGTTTGGGTATCAATGAGCGGAAGCCCGCAAAGGAGGTGAGGAGAGCTTTCGAGGGGGGAAGTCGTTCGGGTCACCTTAACGCTGCTCAGAAGGAGGCTGCGATGCGAAGATCAACACTGCTCGTGGCGGGTGCCCTCGGTGTCTGCCTGGTGGCGCTGGCGGGGTTCTCCTGTTGGAGTGTTTCCCAAGTGCAGGCCGCGCAGTTCGAGATCCGGCTCGGTCATTCCGACCCCCCGGACATCTACACGTCGCGGAAGGCCGCGGGGTCCACGGTCTTCAAGGCCATGGTCGAGAACGAGACGGGAGGCGCGGTGAAGGTCAACCTGTTCCCCGCGGGGCAGCTCGGTGGGGAGCGTGAAGTGGCAGAGGCAGTGAAGCTGGGCAGCGTCCAGATCGGGATGCTGTCCGGCCCGTTCAGCGGATTCTGCCGAGAGGCGCAGGTGTTCGATATTCCCTACCTCTTCCCGTCGCACCTCGTGGCGTATCGGACGCTGGAGGGGCCCTTCGGCAAGGAGCTGGCGGAGGAGTGCCTGAAGAAGACCGGCATGCGCATCCTGACCTACGCCCAGGTCGGCTTCCGGAATTTCACGAACTCCTCGCGCGTCATCAAGAGCCCAGCGGACCTCAAGGGGCTGAAGTTCCGGGTGATGGAGAACCCGGTCTACATGAACCTCGTGCGGTCCCTGGGAGCCGCGCCCACGCCGATCCCCTGGCCGGAGACCTACACCGCGCTCCAGCAGAAGGTCGTGGACGGGCAGGAAAACCCGATCTCCGCCATCAAGTTCGCCAAGCTGTACGAGGTGCAGAAGTACATGACCACGGATGGACATACCTTCGGCGTGAGCTTCATGCTCATCAACGAGAAGTTCTTCCAGGGCCTGCCCAAGGAGTACCAGACAATCCTGAGGCATGCGGCCTTGACCTCGGCGGTGTCCGAGAACGGGATCGACAACCTGGACAATTCCATCGGCCTCCAGTTCTTGAAGGACAAGGGCATGGAGGTGTACGCCCCGACAGCCGCCGAGAAAGCCCAGTTCAGGGCGGCGGCTCAGCCCCCGGTTATCAAGTACCTGGAGGAGCAGATCGGACGGACGTGGATCGATAAGGTGTTGAACGCCGTCAAACAGACGGAAGCGTCGCTGGAAAGGTAGGGGCATCCGACCAGGGCGCGCGGCCGCGTCGGAGAGCTACCCGCGAGGGCGGCGAAGCTCGACCGTACGCTGAGGAGCAGGGCAGAGAGAACCTCACGCCGCAAGGGGGAGCGATGCTGGCTCTGCCCTTGCGGCGGACGCGCAGGGGTTCCTGGGGTGCCATCGCCGATGGTGTACCCGATGCGACATGCCGTCTCCGCCGGGAGTTCAGGGGGCGCCGCCAACCTGTCTTCGGCAGGCGAAGCCTATCCTCGCCCGGGTTGTTGCCGAGAGGATCGCCGGTCATGGATCGTCCGTTGGAGCTGAAACAGACGAATCGGGATGCCAAGCCTGCCGCACCCAGGCGGAGGAATGCGGAACGGACGAAGGCCGAGATCCTGGCGGCGGCGGCACGCGAGTTCACGGAGCGCGGACTGAACGGCGCGCGCGTGGACAACATCGCCGCTCGCACGCACACCACCAAGCGCATGATCTACTATTACTTCCAGAGCAAGAAGCGGTTGTACCTTGCCGTGCTGGAAGATGCGTATGGGAGAATCCGCACGGCCGAGAAGCAGTTGCGGCTGGATGACCTTCCGCCGGGGGAAGCCATCAACTGTCTCGTCGAGTTCACCTTCGACTACCACTGGCGGAATCCGCAGCTCGCCAAGCTGGTGGTCATCGAGAACATTCACAAGGGCAAGCACCTCTCGCGTTCGGGTTCCATATCCATTCTCAACATCTCCATCGTCGATGCGATCGCCAAGGTCTTGCGCCGGGGGGCGGAAGCGGGGGTGCTCCGCAGGGACATCGATCCCGTGGAGCTTCACATGACGATCAGCGCCCTGTCCCTCTTCCATGTCACCAACCGGTATACCTTCGGGACGGTCTTTCGCCGTGACATGGTGTCGGATGAGGCGGCGGCCCAGCGTCGAAAGGAGATTGTCGACATCATCTCGCGCTACGTAAGTGTCTGATGTCCTGCCACAGGAGCTCTCTGACAGGAAGCTTCGCCATCCGAATACATCCAGTGTCGATCACGGCCCGGCCCTAGGCCGCGTGTGAGCTTCATCAGCCGTCGGACGTCGTCAGGGCAGCCATGTCATCCTCACCTTGCTGGTCACGCTCCGGAAAGGCAGTCTCATTCCACGGCCCTCGGGATCGGGAGGAGACGGCCCTGTGCGGGCAGGGAGGAATCCATGAATCATGTATCTGAAGCAGGACAGCGAGGGGAAAAGGTTCGTTCCGATTGCTGGGTGCGGTTCGAGCCCCGAACGAGCGGCGGCCTGGAGCTCGGCATCACGTCGAAGGTGGAGGCGATGTACGGAGACGCCGTGCGGGCGACGTGCCGGACGGTGCTGGACACCCTCGGCGTGCGTGATGCGGTCGTCAGCCTGGAGGATGCAGGCGCGGTGGACTTCGTCCTGGCGGCGCGGATCGAGGCAGCGGTGCAGCGCGCCGGCCTGGGCGGCGGCGCGACCTGCCTGCCTGCTCCGGGGCCGGGTTCCGGTGCGCGAACCACGCGTGAGCGCTTCCGCCGCTCACGCCTGTATCTCCCGGGCAACGAGCCGAAATACTTCCTGGGTGCCAGCCAGCACGGGCCGGATGGGATCATCCTGGACCTGGAGGATTCCGTCGCGCCGCCGGCAAAGGACGCAGCGCGCCTCCTGGTCCGGAACGCCCTCCGGGCCGTGGACTTCGGCGAGTGCGAGCGCATGGTCCGTATCAACCAGGGGGACCGGGGCCTCGCCGATCTGGACGCTGTGGTGCCGCAGAACGTGCACGTCATCCTCATTCCGAAGGTCGAATCGGCGGAACAGGTGCAATCGATAGACGCTCGTGCGGAGAAGGTCCGCCTGGCCGCTGGCCTCGACACCCCGTGTTTCCTCATGCCCATCATCGAGAGCGCGCTGGGGTGCTTCAACGCTCTGGCCATCGCCACGGCCAGCCCGAACGTCGTCGCCCTCACCATCGGCCTGGAAGACTACACGGCGGACCTGGGCGCCCAGCGAACCCCGGAGGGGCGCGAATCGTTCTGGGCCCGTCAGGTGGTCGTCAACGCCGCCCGGGCCGCGGGCGTGACGCCCATCGACACGGTCTTCTCGGATTTCGCCGACATGGAGGGGCTTCGGCAGGCGTGCCTGGAGGCCAAGGGCCTCGGCTTCGAGGGGAAGGGCTGCATCCACCCGCGGCAGGTGCCCGTCGTGCACGAGGCCTTTGCGCCATCGTCCGAAGAGGTCGAGAAAGCCAAGCGAGTTGTCCTGGCCTTCGAGGATGCCGAGAGGAGAGGGCTTGGCGTGGTGGCCCTCGGGTCCAAGATGGTGGACGCGCCGGTGGTGCGGCGGGCCCTGCGCACGGTACAGATGGCCGAGGCGCTGGCCCTGGTTCCGAAGGACTGGCGAGCCCAAGGGGCGACGACCCCGACGAGAGGCAAGGGAGACTAGGGGAGGCAGTCCTGACCAATAGGACGCCAGGGAGTTGCCGCCTCTCCTTCCGAGGCGGTGCGAGGCATGCGACCGCTGTTCGGGGGTCCCATGGGAAGCAAACCGGACTCAGCAGGTGTGACGGAAAACAGCCTGGGGCGACAGGTCCCGGAGGTGGTCAACGGGAAAAGGCAGGTGCCGTATCAGGGCGTGCACGGGTCCCGGCCGGCCGGGCGAAAGGCCGCTCCGCCCATCCCCACGGCGATGGACTACCCGGCAAACGGCGACAAGCGTCTCAAGTCTCTACCCGAGGCCCTGGAGGCGTGCGGCCTTCAGGACGGAATGACGCTCTCCACCCACCACCACTTCCGGAACGGCGACCTGGTGGCGACCATGCTCTTTGACGCCTGCGCCAAGCTGGGGAAGCGGGAATTGATGTGGTTTCCCTCGGCCTCCTTCCCCTGCCATCGGCCGATCATCGAGCACATGCAGAGCGGGGTCGTGCATCACCTCGAAGGTTCCATGAACGGACCCCTGGGGGACTATTGCACCGACGGGAAGATGCGCGGGCTGGGCGTCCTGCGGTCTCATGGCGGCCGGTGGCAAGCCATCCAGGACGGGGAGGTGCACATCGACGTCGCCGTCATCGCCGCCCCCTGCGCCGACGCGTTCGGCAACGCCAACGGGGTGAACGGCCCGGCGGCCTGCGGCTCCCTGAACTTCGCCCTGGCCGACTCCCTGTATGCGGACCGGGTCATCATCGTGACGGATCATCTCGTCCCCTTCCCGGCAATTCCGTGGCAGATCCAGGGCAGCCATGTGGACTACGTGGTGTGCGTGGATCGGGTCGGAGATCCGAGCAAGATCGTCTCCGGCACCACGGAAGTGACGAAGAGCCCGGATCGCCTGCTCATCGCCGAGACGGCGGCCCGCTTCGTCCGGGACGCCGGTATCCTGAAGCCCGGATTCTCCTTCCAGGCGGGGGCGGGCGGGACCACCTTGGCGTTCGCCATCTACCTGAGAGAGATGATGAGGCGGGCGGGGGTGAAGGCGCGGTTCATCCGCGGCGGCTCCACGAGGTACCTCGTCGAGATGCTCGACGAGGGGCTCACGGACTACATCCTGGACGGCCAGACCTTCGATCTGGACGGCGTGACCTCGATGCGAGACAACCCGTGCCACGTGCCGACCAGCCCGTTCACCTCGTACAACTACCACGGGAAGGGATTCTTCGGGACCCTGGTGGATGTGACCGTCCTCGGGGCCACCGAGGTGGATGTCCACTTCAACGCCAACGTGGTGACCCACTCGGACGGCCGGCTCCTGCACGGGATCGGCGGCTGGCAGAACTGCCTCTTCGCCGGCTGCACCATCCTCGCCATCCCCGCCGTCCGCGATCGGATCCCCGTCATCGTGGACGAGCTCACGACTCTCACGGGTCCCGGCGAGCTCATTGACGTCATCGTCACCGAGCGGGGGATCGCCATCAACCCGCGGCGACAGGACCTGCGGGAGGCGGTGCGGGACAAAGACCTCCCCGTTCGGGACATCCGGGACATCCAGCGGGAAGTGGAGCAGATCTGCGGTGGAAAGCCGAAGCCCCCGCGGAGAAGCGGGCAAGTCGTCGCCGTGGTCAAGTGGGTGGATGGCACGCTGATCGACTCCGTGTGGAGGGTGGAGCGTTAGAAGGAATTCACACCAGCGCGCGGCCGATCGGCAGGGCGACAGGCGGAGATGGCCAAAGCGGCTGGCAGGAATTCAGCGTGGGGATTTCGCGTCACACGCTCATCGAAGAAATGACGCTGGAACTCTTCGAAGAGGTGACGCAAAGCAACCTACGCAAGGAGGGCCGATGAAGAAGGTTCTGGTGCTGCACGGTGTGAATCTCAACATGTTCGGGAAGCGCGATCCTGCCGAATATGGGACGGTCACTTTCGAGGAGATTAACCAGCGCCTCCACGCGCTTGCCAAGGAGCTTGGGGTGGAGCTGGAGATCTTTCAGACCAATTTCGAGGGGGAGTTCTGCGAGAAGATCCAGAAGGCGCACCTGGACCAGGTCGATGCGGTGGTTGTCAACGCCGGCGCCTGGACACACTACAGCATCGCCGTTCGTGATGCGCTCGACATCCTGAAAGTGCCCATCATCGAATGTCACATGTCGAACATCCACGCCCGGGAGAAGTTCCGGCACGTCTCGCACGTGTCTCCTTTGGCGAAGGGGATTGTCGCAGGATTCGGAGTCCACAGCTATCTGCTGAGTCTGCGGGCTGCCGTGACGGTGCTCCAGGACAATGCATAGCAAGGGTCTGTTCCCAGAAGTGTCAGCGTTCCGCACGACACCACGCTCCTCCGGGTTCTCAGCGTCTCACGTCGACGGAGCGTCGACAGCCACGCACGGGAGACAGGAAACATGGTGAAGGCAAAGCGGTACGCGTTCTTGCTCGGCGAGCACATCTCCCACTCGCTGTCGCCCGCCATTCATAATCCCGCCTATGCCGCCCTCGGAATCGACTGCGAGTTCGGCCTGCTCGACGTGCCTCCGACCAGGCTCCGGGAGGCACTGACGCGGATGCGGCAGCCGGACTGCCTGGGGGGCAACATCACGATGCCGTACAAGCGTGACGTCCTGGCCGAGGCGGACGAGTGCTCCGAGACGGTCCAACGCTGCCACGCCGCCAGTCTCCTGATCAATCGCAACGGGCGATTCGTGCTGCACAACAATGACGTGGAGGCGATTGCGGCCTGCCTCAGCCGCCGCGCGGCCACGGTGGCCAAGGGACCGGCGGTGATCATCGGCGCCGGCGGGTCGGCCGCAGCCATGCTGGAGGCGCTTCGCCGCGTGCCGCCCACCCGCGTGGTGGTACTTGCCCGTCGCCCGGAAGCTGCCAAGTCTCTCGTCGAGCGGGCCCGCCAGTGGCTCCGACTGCCCATGGAGGCTGGGCATTTGGCCGAAGGCCGCCGGGCAATGGCCGAGGCGGCAGTGATCTTCAATGCGACCCCCGTAGGAGTGCATGCGGGTGACCCCAGCCCGGTGCCTCGAGAAATGCTACGGCCCGGACTGCTCGTGTACGACATCGTGTACCAGCGCGAGGGTCTCAATACATTGCAGTCCGAGGCCCTGGCTGCGGGAGCGTTGGTGTGCGATGGGATGACTCATATCTTCGAGCAGGGGCCGTTCAGTTTCCAGATGCTCACAGACCGTGAGGCGCCGCGCGACCTGATGCTGAAAAGTCTCATAGCGGCGACGGGTCGCAGGCCCCTTGATTGGGGGTCGGATGCCTCCGCGTAAGCGAGATCGGATGCCTCCGCTACGATGATTGGTTATTGGATGCTGGGCTTCGGGATGTTTGGCTATGCCGCGCTCCGTCGGAAGCGACCGTGCTTCGGCCGCCCTGATGCCACCAAATCGCCGGGCCTCAGCACGTCGATCGCTTGCCATGTGACTGGCGTGGGGCGGCGAAATACTCCTTGACGGCCCGCGCCGCGTACCCTAAGTTCATCGCGCCCATATCGCTGATATCAATCTGACCGCGATGAAAGACATCAAGCGGAACATCATCCTCAGCGGCTTCATGGCGACGGGGAAAACCTCCGTCGGAGCCGAGCTGGCTCGGCTCCTCCGCTACGAGTTCCTGGACCTGGACTCGTTGATCGAGGCCGAGGCCGGAATGTCCATCTCCCAGATCTTCAGCACCCAGGGGGAGGAGGCGTTCCGTGCGATGGAAGCCCGGATGGTCGAGCGGGTTACGACCCGAACCGGCTGCGTCGTGGCCACCGGCGGCGGTGCCATCGTGAATCCACGGAACCTGGAAGCTCTCCGTCGCTGCGGGGTCATCGTCAGCCTGACGGCGGCCCCGGAGGCCGTCCTCTCCCGGATTGGACCGGGAGAGGATCGGCCCATGCTTCGCGGTGGTGACCGACGCGAGCGGATCCGCGAGCTGATGGAGCGGCGAGCCAGCGCCTACGCCCAGGCGGATGTGATCGTGGACACCTCGTCCCGGACAGTCGAGCAGGTGGCGGAGTGCATCCTCATGGCCCTGCACCTGGAGCGCGCGGATTCGCGGGAAAGGGCCGCGCCCGGAGTGGGGCCTGTTTCCCGCAGCGAGACGATCCGCGTCAATCTGGGACGCCAAGGATACGACATCCACGTCGGGCCGGACCTGCTCGGGCAGGCTGGCGCGATGATCCAGCCTCTCGGCCTTGGCCGACGCCTGGCGCTCGTGACTCATCCCGCTCTGGCAGAGAACTACGGCTACGCGCCGGCCCTGGCGGAGTCGCTCCGAGAGGCCGGCCACGAGATCAGCGTGGTCACGGTTCCTCCGGGGGAGGAGAGCAAGTCCCTCGACCAGGCAGCCGGTCTCTGCCGCGAGCTGGTCCGGGCCAGACTGGATCGCGGCTCCGCCATCCTCGCGCTCGGCGGCGGGGTGATCGGGGATCTCGCCGGGTTCGTGGCGGCCACGCTGTTCCGGGGCATCGGCTTTGTGAATCTCCCGACCACGCTCCTGGCGCAGGTGGACAGCAGCGTGGGTGGCAAGACCGGCGTGAATCTTCCCGAGGGGAAGAACCTGGTGGGCGCCTTCCACCAGCCTCGGCTGGTTCTGGCGGATGTCCTGACCCTCCGGACGCTGCCGGATCGAGAGTTCCGGTCAGGGCTCGCCGAGGTCGTGAAGCACGCGATGATCGCCGATGGGGAACTGTTCCGCCGACTGGAGGAGAGCGCCGACCCCATCCTGGCGCGGGACCCCGCCGTTCTTCAGGGCATCGTGGCGCGCAACTGCGCCATCAAGGCGAAGGTCGTCGAGTCGGACGAACGCGAGGCGGGCGTGCGGAAGATCCTGAACTTCGGCCACACCGTGGGGCATGCGCTGGAGTCGGCCCTCGGCTACGGGACGATCACTCACGGCGAGGCTGTGGCTCACGGCATGCTGGTGGCCGTCTCCCTGTCGGTCCAGCGCGGCCTCTGCCCGGAGTCGGACGCTGCCCGTCTGGGCGCCCTGCTGAGACGATTCGGCCTCCTCGGGGTGGCCCTGCCGTCGCCTGAATCCCTTGAAACATATATGCTTAGCGACAAGAAGGCCCGCGATGGAGTGCTTCAATTCGTGTTGACACATGGGATCGGAAGTGCTACCCTCGCGCCGATTTTCGACCCGAGTGAGCTGCGGATGGGCCTTCGCGCCATCGAAGCGTGAGGCCCGGGATCTGGCCTTCCTGGACGGATGACCTGGCGGCGCACCTGCAGTGTGCGTTACCGCTCTCTGGCGTGCGGCCGAGCAGGGTGTGGCCACATCAGGGCTGACCCGGATGGTCCAGCGGTTCGGCACATCTCCTGAGACCCAAGGGCAGAGCCTCGCGCGCCGAACGGATCTCGACCCGCCGATCTTCGTCCACCTCGCCGACGCCTACCGGAAAGAAGGCCTGCTGGACGATGCCATCCGCATCTGCCGTGAGGGGCTGGACGCGCACCCGTCATGTCTCCGCGGCAGGCTGGTCCTGGCGACGGCGCTCCTCGAGCGGGGAGCGGTCGAGGCTGCCAGGGGCGAATGCGAGCGGATCCTCGAAGGGGAGCCGGCTCACCCCGAGGCCCGGCAGCTTTTGGCGGCGGCGTCCAGTCAGGCCGAGTGGGCGGGACGGGGCGGTGATCGGGCGGAGGATCCACTGGCGAGCCCGACCCTGGCCGTCCTGTACGCCAGGCAGGGGCACGCCGACGCGGCGGAGGCAATCTATCGCCAGTTGCATCTGACCTCCGGCTCGGGGCCGGAGATGACCTCGGGCCGATCCACCCTCGAGAGACTGCTCGCATTCCGCGAAGGCGCACGGCGCATGCGAGCCGGGAGGCCGAGACGGGCATGAGCGGGGATGTGACCGGCCTGCTGTCGGCGGCGCAATCCGTGCGTGGCGGTCGATGGCGCGCATCCTGGTCCTGAACGGTTCACGCCTCGCCATTGGGCTTCCCGTCGTCGAGGTGCACCTGTCCAATCTTCCCGCGTGCGAGGCCTTCCGCCGCACTCGCTGACCGCGGAGGCGGCCGTCGGCCTCATCGGCAGCTTCAGGCCGGAACGCTACCTGCCGGGGCCGCGGGCCGCCCTCGCGCATCTGACCGCGCATCCGCCCCGTGGCCGCCGGGGGCAGGGGATGCGACGACAGAGGAGTACACGCCAGTGATTCTCGCCGGCGAATTGCGACCTGGAATGAAGATCGAGCTGGATGGAGCCCCCTACGTGGTGACCGATTATCAGTGGGTCAAGCCCGGCAAGGGGGGCGCCTTCAACCGGACGAAGCTCAAGAACATGCGTACCGGCTCCATCGTCGAGCGAACGTTCCGCACCGAGGAGAAGGTGGAGCAGGCCGTCCTGGAGGAGCGACGCGCCCAGTTCATGTACCGGAGCGACGACGAGTTCCACTTCATGGACACCGAGACCTACGAGCAGTTCTTCCTGTCGGAGGCTCAGCTCGGCGACGCACAGCATTACCTCAAGGAAGAGATGGTGGTCACGATCGTCTCCCACCGCGAGAAGCCACTGACCGTGGAGGTCCCGATCTTCGTGGAGCTGGCGGTGGCCGAGACCGATCCGGGCGTGCGGGGGGACACGGCCTCGGGCGGGTCCAAGCCGGCGACTCTGGAGACGGGGGCGGTGATCCAGGTGCCCCTCTTCATCAATGTGGGTGACCGGCTGCGGGTGGATACGCGCACGGGCACCTACATCGAGCGAGCGTGAGGGCGGCCCGCATGGACCTGAAAGAGCTCGAGGCCCTCCTGCACTTGATGGAAGGGAGCGACATCGAGGAGCTGGAGCTGGAGGAGGAGGGCCGGAAGGTGCGCATCCGGCGCCGGGGCGCCGAGGCGGCCACCCTGCGGAGCCTGGTCGCCCCCGGGGCGCACGGGCCGGCCCAGACGGCGACCGCCTCGCCCCTCGCGGCCGGCGGCGGCGAGGACTCCGGGCTCATCCCGGTCGAGTCTCCCATGATCGGCACCTTCTACCGCGCGCCCGCGCCGGGGTCCGACCCCTACGTGAAGGAGGGCGACCTGGTCCACAAGGGATCGGTCCTCTGCATCATCGAGGCCATGAAGTTGATGAACGAGATCGAGGCCGAGGTGAGCGGGCGCGTCGTGAAGATCCAGGTCGAGAACGGCCAGCCCGTGGAGTTCGGGCAGATCCTGTTCCTGCTGGAGCCCGCCTGACCCGTCCCCTGCACCGGTCCACGCGACGCTCCGGCATCCGGTCCAACAAACACGGCGACATCACACAGATCCCTCCATTGTTCTCCAAGGTCCTGATCGCGAATCGCGGCGAGATCGCCGTCCGCATCCTCCGGGCCTGCCGGGAGCTGGGCGTCCGGACGGTGGCGGTCTACTCGCAGGCGGACGCCGACGCCCTCCACGTGCAGTTGGCGGATGAGGCGGTGTGCATCGGACCGCCCTCGCCCCGGCAAAGCTACCTCCAGGTGTCGCGGATCATCAGCGCGGCGGAGATCACGGGCGCCGAGGCCATTCATCCCGGGTACGGGTTCCTGGCCGAGAACGCCCAGTTCGCCGAGGTGTGCGAGCAGTGCGGGATCGTCTTCATCGGGCCACCCGCGGCGAGCATCCAGGCGATGGGGGACAAGGCGGCGGCGCGCCGGATGGCGGCGGCGCAGGGCGTCCCCGTGCTCCCGGGGTCCCAGCATCCGGTCCGGGACCTGGAGGACGCCCGGAGGTTGGCCCGCGACATCGGCTACCCGCTCATCGTGAAGGCGAGCGCGGGGGGCGGCGGGAAGGGGATGCGAGTGGTCGCAGACGGGGACGCGCTGGAGCCCTCCCTGGCCACGGCGGCCGCGGAGGCCGCGGCGGCCTTCGGGGATGCGGCGGTGTACCTGGAGCGCTTCCTGCCCGATCCGCGGCACGTGGAGATTCAGGTGCTGCTGGATGCCCACGGACACGGGATCCACCTGGGCGAGCGTGACTGCTCGATCCAGCGGCGGCATCAGAAGCTCCTGGAAGAGTCCCCCTCGCCGGCCCTGACCGGTGCCGGGCGCGAGGCCATGGGGCGGGCCGCCCTCAGCGTGGCGCGCGCCGCCGGCTACCGGAACGCCGGGACGGTGGAGTTCCTGCTGGACGAGCGGGGCGGGTTCTCCTTCATGGAGATGAACACCCGGATCCAGGTGGAGCACCCGGTCACCGAGATGGTGACGGGACTGGACCTGGTGAAGGCGCAACTCCGGATCGCCGCCGGCGAGCCGCTCCCGCTGACCCAGGCGGAGGTGCCGTTTGCGGGGCATAGCCTGGAGTGCCGGATCAACGCGGAAGACCCCAGCCGTTTCCTTCCGTCGCCCGGGCGGCTCACGAACATCCGCCTGCCGGGTGGGCCGGGAGTCCGGGTGGACAGCCACGCCTACGTGGGATACGTCATGCCCGCGTACTATGACTCGCTGCTGGCCAAGCTCATCGTGCACGGGAACGATCGGGGGGAGGCGATCGCCCGGATGGACCGGGCGCTGGACGAGATGCTGATCGAGGGCCTGCAGACCACCATCCCCTTCCACCAGAAGTTGCTGCGGCATCCGGAGTTCCTGGCCGGGAGGACCTCCACCCGCTTCCTGGAGCGGCTGATGCAGGAGGAGTGATGCTCCACGATCTCCACCTGTGCGTGATCACGGACCCGCGCCTCGCGCCCGGCCGGGGCCACCTGGCGATCGCCGAGGCGGCGCTCTGCGGCGGCGCGGACATGATCCAGCTCCGCGACAAAGGGGGGGATCTCTGCGACCTGCTGCCCCAGGCACAGGCCATTCAGAGATTGTGCCGGGCCCACGGCGCCGTGTTCATCGTGAACGACCGGGTGGACCTGGCTCTGGCCGCCGGGGCGGATGGCGCGCATGTCGGGCAGGAGGACCTGCCGGCCGAGGCGGCGCGTCGGCTCCTCGGGAGGGGGCGCATCCTCGGGGTCTCCACCCACAGCCTGGACCAGGTCCGGGCGGCCTCGGGGGCGGGGGCGGATTATCTCGGCTTTGGACCGATGTTCGCGACTGGGACCAAGGACACCGGGTACGCTCCGCGCGGCCTGGAGGCACTGCGGGAGGTGCGCGCGGCCACCGGCTTGCCCATCCTGGCCATCGGCGGCATCACCCTGGAGACCGTCGCGGGGGTCATCACGGCCGGCGCCACCGCCCCGGCGGTCATCTCCGCCGTCGTCGCGGCCCCCGACATGACCGCCGCGGCGGCGGCCTTCCGCGGGCAGGTGAGGGCGGCAAAGGGCCTCTCGGGGGAGGGTGCGGCCGGGGAGGTCGCTTGACAGCACCCGGACCCCCGCCTATCATGGCTCACCGATCCGGGATCCTTCCCGGAAGCGGCATGGGCGTGGCAAGAATCAATGGGGTGCGGAAGGTGGTGTCGGTCAAACCCGGCCTCCGATCCGGAGGCCACACGAGGGGAGGGGACGCATCATGATACGCTCTGTGGGCTGGCGGCAGGTAGGCATCGCGCTCGTCGTGTTGGCCGTGATGTTCGCCGGGTCGGCCCTCGGGCCGGTCACGGCCCAGGCAGCCGAGGCGAAGGGGACGATCAAGATTGCGACCCAGAGTCCGCTGTCTGGCGACCAGGCTGCAGTGGGAGAGGGGATCAAGCTGGGAACCCAGTTGGCCATCGAGCAGCTCAAGGGGCCCATCGAGAAGCTCGGCTTCAAGGTGGAGCTGGTCCCCTTCGACGACCAGGCCAAGCCCGACGTGGGCGTGGCCAATGCCCGGAACATGATCACGGACAAGGACATCTTGGCGGTGGTCGGCCACTATAACTCCGGCGTGGCCATTCCCTCCTCCGAGGTGTACAAGGAAGTGAACCTGGTGGAAGTGTCTCCCGCCAACACCAATCCCATGATCACCGACCGAAACCTTCCCAACGTGAACCGGGTCTGCGGCCGGGATGACCTGCAAGGCGTGGTGGGAGCCGAGTTTGCGAAGAGCCTCAAGGTGAAGACCGCGTTTGTCATCCACGACAAGACCACGTACGGCCAGAGCGTTGCCGAGTTCTTCCGCGATCACGCCAAGAAGATCGGGATCCAGATTCTTGGGTTCGAGGGGACCGAGGAGAAGTCCAACTTCGATCCCATCCTGACGCCGGTTCGCGCCAAGAATCCGGACCTGATCTACTTCGGCGGCATCTATTCCCAGGCGGCCCCCCTCTTCAAGCAGGCCCGGGAGAAGGGCATCAAGGCCACCTTCCTGGGGCCCGACGGACTGGACTCCTCTGACCTGTCGAAGATCGGTGGGAAGGCCGTGGTGAAGATGTACTACACCTCGGTTGCCGGGCCGGTCTCGGTGTATCCGAAGGCCCAGGACTTTGCCAAGGCCTACAAGGACAAGTTCAAGAAGGACCCCGAGCCCTTTGCCGCCCAATCCTATGACTCCACGGCCATCGCGCTGAAGGCCATCGAGTCTGCGATCAAGGCCGGCGGCGGCAAGGTGCCCAGCCGGGAAGCGGTCGCAAAGGAAGTGCGGAAGGTCAAGTACTCGGGCCTCACCGGGAACATCGAGTTCGACGGCAAGGGCGACCCCAAGAAGGCCCTCTACTTCGTCCTCCAGGTCGCCTCGGACGATCCGGCCAAGTGGAATACGAATGAAGAGGTGAAGCGGCTGGAAATCGCCGCGCCACCCCTGAAGAAATAACCAGGACCATCGGCCCGCCAGGGGGAGGGGCCCGAGACGGCCCTCCCCCTTTTTTCTTGCTGGCTTGAACCCGTGAGGGCTCATTCCCCGGGCCTGCCGCGAGTTCGTCATACCGGCGGAAGCCGGTATCCAGAAGGCTCGACTGGATTCCGTGTCAGGCACGGAATGACGAGCCAGATCAGATGACGACGCCCTGCGGCTTGCCGCGGGGTAGTTCATTCGCATTCGCGCCATGGATTACCCGCTCCTGATCGCCATCTTCCCGCAGGTGCTGCTGGATGGCCTCATCCTGGGCTTCATGTACGCCCTGATCGCCCTGGGCTACACGATGGTCTACGGGGTGCTGGAGTTCATCAACTTCGCCCACAGCGAGATCTTCGTCCTCGGGGCCTTCGTCGGCGTCGAGATCCTCCTCGGGCTCAAGCGGGCGGGGATGCTGGAGAGCCTCTCTCCCTTCCTGGTGCTGGCGCTCCTCCTCGTCGCGGGGATGGCGGCCAGCGGCCTGCTGGCGGTCACGGTCGAGCGGGTGGCCTACCGGCCGCTGCGGGGCGCCCCGCGACTCGTCCCCCTGATCTCCGCCATCGGGGTCTCCTTCTTCCTCCAGGACGCCATCCGCCTGTTCGAGAGTCTCTGGAGCAACGCCTTCAACCTGGTCTATCCCACCATGGATCAGCTCAACTACCGGTTCCAGATCACCGAGAACATCGATGTGCCGGTGAAGTCCCTGGTCGTGATCGGGGCCGCCCTCTCGATGCTCTGGATCCTCCAGCTCATCGTGAACCGGACGAAGGTGGGGAAGGCCATCCGGGCCGTGGCAGAGGATCAGGCAACGGCCAGCCTGATGGGGATCAACGTCAACCGGATGATCTCCTTGACATTCCTGATCGGGGGGGCCATGGGCGGGGCGGCGGGAGTGCTCTTCGGAGTCCAGTACAGTCTCATCAACCCCTACACCGGGTTCATCCCGGGGATCAAGGCGTTCACGGCGGCGGTCCTGGGCGGCATCGGGAACATCGCCGGGGCCATGATGGGCGGCCTGGTGCTGGGGCTGCTGGAGGCGTTCGCCGCGTCGTACCTCTCGCTGCTGACCGGCGGAGCCTTCGGGGCGGAGTACAAGGACATCTTCGCCTTCTCCATCCTGATCCTCATCTTGATCTTCCGGCCGAAGGGCTTGTTGGGCGAAATCGTGAGGGAGCGGGCATAGGTGGCCTGGCTGACCGCAGTGCTCAACCGCCCCTGGGCGGCAACGATCCTCGTGATCGCCGTCATCGGCGCCTCGTCCTACGGGGTGGCCCACTTCCCGCGCTCGGTCGTCGCCTTTCTGCTCTTCCAGGCGTCCATCCTCCTCCTCTATCTTGCCCGGGTGAAGCCCTGGCTGAAGCTCACGCTGGGGTGCTTGACCCTGGGCGTGCTGATGCCGATTCTGGGGACGATCAACGGCTACTACCTGGAGGTCGCCACGCAGGTGGGGATCTTCGTCGCCCTGGCCCTGGGCCTCAACATCGTGGTTGGTCTCGCCGGGCTCCTGGATCTGGGGTACGTCGCCTTCTACGCCGTGGGGGCATACACCTGGGCGATCTACGGGTCCCCCCAGGCCGGGAAGTTCATCCCGGCTTCCATCGCCCACTTCCCGCTTGGCGGCGGATGGTTCTTCGTGTTTCTCCTCCTGGCTGTCTGCGTGGGGGCCACGGCGGGGGTTCTCCTCGGGCTCCCGGTCCTCCGGCTGCGCGGCGACTATCTGGCCATCGTCACGCTGGGCTTCGGCGAGGTGATCCGGGTCCTCGCGAACAACCTGGACAAGCCCATCAATTTCACCAATGGCCCCCAGGGGATCACGCCCATCGTCCGGCCTCCCCTGTTCTTCCAGCCTGTCCTGGAGCTCATCGGAATCCATGCCACCCCGATGGCACTCTATCCCCTGTACTTTTATTTTATCGTGCTGTGCATCGTCATGATCGTCATTCAGGTCAACCGCCGGCTGGAAGATTCGCACATCGGACGGGCCTGGGAAGCCATCCGCGAAGATGAGGTGGCGGCCCAGGCCATGGGAGTCCCCCTGGTCCGGATGAAGCTCTTGGCCTTCGCCTGTGGGGCCTCGTTCGCGGGCGCCATGGGGGCCGTCTTCAGCGCCAAGCAGGTCTTCATCAATCCGGAGTCCTTCACCTTCCTGGAGTCCATCGGGGTCCTCTCCATGGTCATCCTGGGAGGCATGGGCTCCATCCCGGGCGCCATCCTGGGCGCCTCGGTCGTCACCGTCTTGAATCTCCAGGTCCTCAAGGGGCTGTCCCTCTGGCTGAACGAGCTCCGAAACGCCGGAACCACCATCCTGGGGTACAACCTGGCCAACCTTCCGACCCAGCTTGAACCGGCGAAGTACGAGCGCATGATCTTTGGTGCCATCCTCATCCTCATGATGATCTTTCGTCCGCAGGGGATCCTGCCTGCGCGCCGCCGCGTCCGTGAGTTCGGAGACAAGTAGGTGCCCGTGCTCCTGGAGGTCCGGCAGGTCACCAAGAGGTTTGGCGGGCTCACGGCCCTGAACCAGGTGAATTTCGACCTGGAGGAGGGGCAGATCGCCTCCATCATCGGACCGAATGGCGCGGGGAAGACCACCCTCTTCAACGTCTTCACGGGAATCTACCAGCCGGAGGCGGGCGAGGTCCGTTTCAAGGGGGAGCCGCTCCTGGGCCTCCGTCCGGACCAGATCACGGCCCTCGGCATCTGCCGGACCTTCCAGAACATCCGGCTGTTTTCCAACATGACCGTGCTGGAGAATGTCCTGATCGGGATGCACTCCCGGATCTCGCTCTCCATGGCGAGCGTGCTCACGCGATCCCCCCACTTCCGGCGGGAGGAGGGCCAACTGTGGAATCGCGCCTCCGCGCTCCTGGACGTGGTGGCGCTCGCCGGCAAGGCCAACGAGCTGGCGCGGAACCTTCCGTACGGCGAGCAGCGGCGCTTGGAGCTGGCGCGGGCCCTGGCCTCCGAGCCGACCCTCCTGCTCCTGGACGAGCCCACGGCCGGCATGACGCAGGGAGAGGCCCGGAGCCTCATGGCGCTCCTGCGACGGCTCATCGCGGAGTACCGGCTCACCATCCTGCTGATCGAGCACAACATGCGGGTCGTCATGGAGGTCTCCGATCGCGTGACGGTGCTCGACTACGGGGAGAAGATCTCCGAGGGAAAGCCGGAGGATGTCCAGAAGGATGCCCGGGTGATCGAGGCCTATCTCGGTCGGAAGCGCTGGGGTCGGGCGACGGACACCGCGCATGCTTGAGGTCGAGAACCTCCAGGTCTTCTACGGCGAGATCCACGCCTTGAAGGGCATCTCCATCCAGGTGGGAGAGGGGGAGATCGTCGCGCTCCTGGGCAACAACGGGGCGGGCAAGACCACCACCCTCAAGACGGTCTCGGGCCTGTTGCGGCCGCGGACCGGTCGGATCCTGCTGGAGGGGCGGCCGATCCACGCGCTGCCGCCGCACGAGATCGTGTCCCTGGGCGTCGCCCATGCGCCCGAGGGACGGAGGATCTTCAACCGGCTCAGCGTGGTCGAGAACCTGGAGATGGGCGCCTACCTGCGCTCCGACCAGGGCATCGGCGAGGACATCGAGCGGGTCTTCCACCTGTTTCCCCGCCTGCAGGAGCGCAGGCTTCAAGTGGCGGGGACGCTCTCGGGCGGGGAGCAGCAGATGCTGGCCATCGGGCGAGCCATCATGGCCCGACCGCGCATCCTGTTGCTGGACGAGCCGTCCATGGGTCTGGCCCCCATCCTGGTCGAGCAGATCTTCCAGACGATCCAGGAGATCAACCGTCAGGGCACCACGATCCTGCTGGTGGAGCAGAATGCGGCCATCGCGCTCCTGGTGGCGCACCGCGGGTACGTCCTGGAAACGGGGTCCGTGGTGCTCAAGGGAACGGCGGCCGACCTGCAAGAGCACCCGGACGTCCGGCGCGCCTACCTGGGCGAGGGCGTCTGAGGGCGAGAGGGCATGCGACTCACGTGGGTCCTCTGTTTGGCTGTGGCAGGCGTCGCCGTGCCGGCACGGGCGGGGGAGCTTCCACCCGCCCGGATCGGTCTGGTGGTCCCCATGGCTGGCGAGGCCGGGCGCGTGGGACAGAGCATGCGCCGGGCCGCCGAGATGGCCATCGCCGACTGGAGTGATCGGCTCGGCCGGAAGGTGGACCTCGCCGTCGGCGATGACCAGTTCGACCCCAGGCTGGCCGTGACCACGGCCGAGAAACTTGTCCAGGACGGCGTCTGGGGCGTGGTCGGCCACTTCTATTCGAGCTCCTCGATCCCGGCGTCGGCCGTGTACAATCAGGCCGACATCCCCATGGTCACCCCCACCTCGACGCACCCGCGCCTTACCGGGCAGGGATTCGACAACGTCTTCCGTGTGTGCGGGCGCGACGATCAGCAGGCCGTGACGGCGGCGGAGTTTCTCCTCGGCCGGCTCCGGGCCAGGCGCATTGCCGTGGTGCACGACCGCACGGACTACGGCCGCGCCCTGGCCGATGCGCTCCTCAGGATCCTGGAGCGGCGCGCGGGACGGCGCATCGTGAGGGTGGAAATGATTGCCCAGGGGGAGAAAGACTTCAGCCCGCTGGTGGCCCGTCTCAGGGCGGTGGAGCCGGACGCGGTGTACTTCGGCGGGATCTTCCGCGAGGCGGGGTACCTGGTTCGCCAGTTGCGCCAGGCGGGCCTCGGCGCCGCCTTTGTGAGCGACGACGCCGTGCTGGACCCCGAGTTCGTGAAGCTGGCAGGTGAAGAGGCGGCCAAGGGGGCTTACCTCACCTTCGCACAGGACCCGCTGCGCCTTCCTTCCGCGCGCGAGGTGATCCGTCGGTTCGAGGCGCAGCATGGCCCCATGGGCCCCTACGTCCTCCACACCTACGATGCCGTGGGCGTCCTGCTGCACGGCTTCCGGCTCGCGAAGCCGCGGGCGAACTCCACGGAAGAGCTGCGCAAGGTCATCCGGGCCATCCACGCCGCAAGCTTCGAAGGGACGCTGGGGACGCTCCGCTGGGACAGGAGCGGGGACCTCGTCGCCTCCCCGTATGTCATCTACGAGACCAGGAAGGGCGGCAGCCTGCAAGGCTGGTTCGAGCCGCTCCCCCGCGCCCCGGCGGGCGAAGGCTCGGCACCTCCAGTGCGGCGCTAGCGTTCGAGCAAATCCCCCCGTCCCCCCCTTGGTCAAAGGGGGGCAAGGGGGGATTTGACCGGACTGAGGACCTGTGTGAGCTGCGTTGTGACCAGAGGGGGCAACGTGCAGGAGGAGGGGTCAAGGTGAAGAGCCGCGTGTTGACCGTGGACCCGACGGCCCCGCAAGCCGACGTGATCCGGCAGGCACGGGAGGTCCTGTCGTGCGGGTGTCTGGTGGCCTTTCCCACCGATACACTCTATGCCCTGGGCGGGAGCGCGCTGCAGCGGGACGCCATCGAGCGGGTCCACATCGTGAAAGGCCGCCATCACGGCAAACCCCTGAGCGTCCTGGTCCCCTCGGTGGAGGCGTCGGAGGCCCTGGCGGCCGGGTTGTCGGATGGCGTCCGCGACCTCATGCGGGCTTTCTGGCCCGGGGCGCTCACCATCATCGTCAAGGCTTCCCCCTCGCTCCCGACGCTACTGACCGCCGCCACGGGCACCGTGGGACTCCGCATGCCCGGCGGGGCGGTGGCGCAGGCGCTGCTCTCCGCCTTCGGGGGGCCCATCATCGGCACCAGCGCCAACAAGGCGGGCGGGCCGGACCCCGCCGACGCCAAGACCGTGCAGCGGGCCATCGGGGGACAGATCGACCTGATCCTCGACGGGGGACGGGTACAACTCGGCGTCCCCTCCACAGTCATCGACTGCACCGTGACCCCGGCCCGCATCCTCCGCGAAGGCTCCATCCCCCGCACGAAGCTCCGGGAGAAGATCGCCCTCGAGGCGTGAGCGCGGGGAGCCCCCCTGCTGCCGGCCCGCGGGGATTCTCTGCCCCTCCCCTCGGATAACGGCGCGCGCCCGGTGAGGGTCCCGCCGGGACCACCTGCTGCGGCATCCCCTGCCTGACGAGATAGTCCTTGTTTCGCCCAAAAATGCGGTGTTATACTGTTTTTCGAGCATAGGGCAATCGGGGGAATGGCGTGCGCATCGAGGCGGTCCTGGATCGCATCCACGAGTACAACCCGCAGGCGGACGTGGGTCCGGTGATGCGGGCCTACGTCTTCGCGGCCAAGGCCCACAAGGGTCAGGAACGCATCTCCGGCGAGCCCTACCTCACCCACCCCCTCGAAGTCGCCTCCATCCTCACCACGATCCGCATGGACACCGCCACCGTCGCCGCAGGCCTCTTGCATGACGCGGTGGAGGACACCCACGCCACACTCAAGGAGATCAAGGAGCACTTCGGCGACGAGATCGCGGGCATGGTGGACGGGGTCACCAAGCTGTCCCGGATCCCCTTCAGCACCCGCGAGGAAGCCCAGGCGGAGAACATCCGCAAGATGGTCCTGGCCATGTCCAAGGACATCCGGGTGATCCTGGTGAAGCTCGCCGACCGGCTCCACAACATGCGCACCCTGGAGCCGCTGCCCGACGCCAAGCGCCAGCTGATCGCCCAGGAAACGCTGGACATCTACGCGCCGCTGGCCCACCGGCTGGGCATCTACTGGATCAAGGCCGAGCTGGAGGATCTCGCCCTCCGCTGGCTGGACGCCGAGGCCTACCAGGACCTCACGGCACGCATCGCGAAGAAGCGCCAGGAGCGCGAGGGAGACATCAACGACGTCATCCACCTGCTGGAGCAGAAGCTCCACGAGGTGGAGGTCAAGGCCCAGATCACCGGCCGGCCCAAGCACTTCTACAGCATCTACAAGAAGATGCGGGACCAGAAGAAGGATTTCGACGAGATCTACGACCTCACGGCCATCCGGGTGATCACGGACTCGCTGAAGGACTGCTACGGCACCCTGGGGGTCATCCACACCCTGTGGAAACCCATCTCGCAGCGCTTCAAGGACTTCATCGCGGTGCCCAAGAGCAATGGCTACCAGTCCCTGCACACCACCGTCATCGGCCCCAAGGGGGAGCCGTTCGAGATCCAGATTCGCACCCGGGAGATGCACCGGGTGGCGGAGGAGGGGATCGCGGCCCACTGGAAGTACAAGGAGGGGCGGACCAATTTCGATCCGACGGACGAGAGCTTCGTCTGGCTGCGGCAGATCATGGAGTGGCAGCGGGAGCTGAAGGACTCCAAGGAGTTCCTGGATACCCTGCGGGTGGATCTGTTCCCCGACGAGGTCTATGTCTTCACCCCGCGGGGCGACGTGAAGCCGTTCCCCAAGGGCGCCACCCCCATCGACTTTGCCTTCGCCGTGCACACCGACGTGGGCCTGCGCTGCGTGGGGGCCAAGCTCAACGGCAAGCTCGTGCCCTTGCGGACCGAGCTGCAGAACGGCGACATCGTCGAGATTCTGACCTCGCCCAATCACACGCCCAGCAGGGACTGGCTGAAGATCGTCAAGACTCCGCGCGCCCGGGGCAAGATCCGCCAGTGGATCAAGAGCGAGGAGCGGGCGCGCAGCATCACCCTCGGGCGCGGCATGCTGGAGAAGGAGATCCGGCGCTTGGGCAAGAGCCCGAACCAGCTCTTGCAGCCCGAGGCCCTGGCCCTGGCGCTCGAGCGATACGGCTTCGCCACGGATGACGACTTCTTTGCCGCCGTGGGCTACGGCAAGGTTTCCCCCCGGCAGGCGGTGGGGCGACTCCTCCCGCCCGAGGAGTTCCAGGCGCTGACCGAGGCCGCGGAGGGTCGGGAGAAGAAGGCGGAGCGGAGGCCCGCGCGGCCCCGACCCACAGACGATGGGGTGAGCATTCGCGGCGTGGATGACATCCTGGTGCGCTTTTCCAAGTGCTGCAGCCCCGTTCCCGGCGATGAGATCATCGGCTTCATCACCCGCGGCCGGGGGGTGTCCATCCACACCGTGGACTGCCCCAACGCGGTGAGCCTGATGGCCGATCCGGAGCGGCAAATCGCGGTGCACTGGGACGGACAGCGCAAGGGGTCCCACCAGGTGAAGATCCGCGTCGAGATCGGGAAGGACCGACCCGGCATCCTGGCCGAGATCAGCGCCGCCATCTCCGCGACCAACACCAACATCGCGCAGGCGGAGATCCGCGTGACGGAGGAGCGGAAGGGCCTGAACAGCTTCACCCTGGAGGTGAGCGACCTGCGGCAGCTCCAGGCGGCCATGCAGGCCATTCAAAAGGTGGACGGGGTGGTGGGGGTGGAGCGGGTCAAGTCGTTCTGAGTGCTGTACGTGTTGCGCTTTACGTCACGTGCAACGTTGAACGTGCAGCGTTAAACGTAAAGGGTCAGGCGGCCTTCTGAACCTTTCCGGAGCGGAGACAGCGGGTGCAGACATGAATGTAGCAGCGCCTCCCGTTGACGACGGCGTGGACGCGCTGGACATTGGGATAGCGTCGCTTGGTGGAGACGTTGTGGGCGTGGCTCACCTGGGCGCCGTACTGTTGTCCCTTGCCGCAAACCTCACATCGTGTGGGGGGCATACGCACATTCTCCTGTAGTCTGGGTGCCGCGAAACGGCGGCGATGGACTATACTCAATCCACCCCTCGAAGGCAAGCCTTTTCTCGGATGCGAGACCCCGCGGCCCTGATGCTCGAGACCCCCGTGGAGGCGCTCAAGGGTATCGGCCCCTCGCGGGCGGAGCGGCTCGCGCGGCTGGGCGTGCGGACGCTCCGCGAGGCGCTCCTCCTCGTGCCGCGGCGATACGAGGACCGGCGGGTCCTCCTGCCCATCGGGCGCCTGCGCCTGGGCGCATTCCAGAGCGTGGCAGGTCAGGTGAAGGCGGTCGGGATCGGCCGGACCCGTCGCGGCGTCTCCTATTGCGAGGTGAGGCTGGAGGACGGGACCGGGACGCTCCTGGCGCGCTGGTACCGCCAGCCCTACCTGGCCCGGACGTTCCGGCGGGGACAGCGGGCAATCCTGGCAGGTCGCGTGAGCCCGTATCCTCCCCGGGAGATGATCAACCCCGAGCACGAGATCCACGATGGGAGCGACGCCAGCTACCACACGGGACGCATCGTCCCGATCTATCCGCTGACCGCAGGGCTCTCGCAGCGTTTCCTGCGCCGCTGGCTGGCCGACCTGGCGCGCGCCCGTACGGCCGAGGTCGCCGACCCGCTGCCGCCGTCCCTCTGGGAGCGGCGGAAGCTTTGCTCCCTGCCCGAGGCCGTCCGCGGCCTGCACCTGCCGGGGGCGATGGAGGAAGCCGCCGCGTCCCGCCGGCGACTCGCCTTCGATGAGTTCTTTCTCTTCAGCCTGGCCGTGCTCCGGCAGCGTGCCGCCCGCGCCGCCCTGCCGGGGATCGCCTTCAGGGTCCCGGGGACTCTGGTTGCGCGCGCGCGTTCCCGGCTGCCTTTTGGGCTGACGGCCGCCCAGGAGCGGGCCCTCCAGAGCATCTGGGATGACATGGCGCAGTCTCGACCGATGCAGCGGCTGCTGCAGGGAGAGGTGGGATCGGGGAAGACCATCGTCGCCATCCTGGCCGCCCTCACCGCCATCGACAGCGGGTACCAGGCGGCCTTCATGGCGCCGACGGAGATCCTGGCGGCCCAGCACGCGGATCGGGCCCGCGCCCTCCTCACGCCGCTGGGGGTGCCGGTGGTCCACGTGGCCGGAGGTCTCGGCGCCCCGGCCCGTCGCGAGGCGCTCGCGCTGCTCGCCGGAACCTCGGCGTGTCTGGCGATCGGGACGCACGCACTTCTCCAGCCCGACGTGGTCTTCGGCCGTCTCGGGTTCGCGGTGGTGGACGAGCAACACCGATTCGGCGTCCTGCAGCGGGCGGGCCTCCGGGAGAAAGGGGCTCAGCCGGATGTCCTGGTCATGACGGCCACGCCCATCCCGCGCAGCCTGGCCTTGGTCCTGTATGGCGACCTGGACCTATCCGTGATCGACGAGTTGCCGCCGGGTCGGGTACCGGTGACGACCACCTGGATGGGCGAGGGCGACCGGCGCCGGGTGGAGGCGGAACTGGCCGCCCGCCTCGACCGGGGCGAGCGAGCCTACATCGTCTGCCCCGCGGTGGAAGAGTCCGCTGCGGAGCTCACGGCGGCCCTCCAGACGTCCGAGGCCTACCGCCGGGGGCCCCTGGCCCGGTTCGGCGTGGGGCTGGTCCACGGACGCCTCCGTCCCGCGGAGAAGCTCCGGGCGGTGGCGGATTTCCGCGACGGGCGGGTCCGGCTGCTGGTGGCTACCACGGTCGTGGAGGTGGGGATGGACGTGCCAGAGGCCACCGCCATGGTGATCGAGCAGGCGGATCGGCTGGGGCTGGCCCAGCTCCATCAGCTTCGCGGGCGCGTGGGGCGATCGGAACGCGCCGCCGTCTGCTTCGTCCTGGCCGACCGGCGGGAGATCACGGAGGAGGCGCGGGCCAGGCTGGAGGCGTTCGTGCGCGAGGGAGACGGGTTCGCCCTGGCGGAGGCGGATCTGCGCCTCCGCGGGCCGGGGGAGTTCTTCGGCACGCGCCAGGCGGGGCTGGACGGCCTCCCGCTGGGGGATCTGGCGTCGGATCTCCGGCTGCTGCAGGAGGCCCGGGCCGATGCGGCCGCGATCCTGGAGGTCTCGCCTGCGCTGGACGGGGAATGGATGGCGGTCCGTGCCGCCATGGAGGGGCGCTGGGCGGCGCGACTCGCCCTGGGGCAGGTCGGCTGATGCGCATCAGCTCGGGGGAACATCGCGGTCGGCGGCTGAAGAGCCCCAGGGGCGTCCGGACCCGACCCACGTCGGAGTTCCTGCGGCAGGCGATCTTCAACACCATCGGCGGCCGCATCCGGGGGGCGTCGGTTCTGGACCTGTTCGCCGGGACGGGGGCCGTGGGGCTGGAGGCCTTGAGCCGCGGCGCGGCCGCGGCGACCTTCGTGGAGCGGGACCGTCAGGCGGTGGCGAGCCTGCGCGCGAACCTGGCGGCCCTGGGGCTGACGGGGCGTGCGCGGATCCTCCCGAGCGACGTTCTGCAGACCCTCGGGGAGTTGCAGGCGGCGGGTGAGGTCTTCGACTATGTCTTCCTGGACCCGCCCTATGCCGATGACCAGGCGGCCCGGTGCATCGAAACACTTGCCCGCGGCACACTTTTGAGCGACAATGGCGCCCTCGTGGCCCAGGCCTTCCACAAGACCCCCCTCCCCGAGCGGACGGGGGTCCTGCTCCAGGGCTGGCGAAGGCGCTACGGGGAGAGTAGCCTCGCGTTCTACGTCAAGGAGGCGACATGCAGGTGACCGCCGTGTACCCCGGGACCTTCGACCCGTTCACCAACGGTCACATCGACCTGGTTCAGCGGGCCCTCCGGATCTTTCCGCGCCTCGTCGTGGCCGTGGCCCGCAATCCGCACAAGAGCCCGCTGTTCACCGTGGAGGAGCGGCTGGCCATCATCCGGGACGCCATCGGTGGGCTCCCCAAGATGGAAGTGGACACCTTCGACGAGCTGACGGTGGACTACGTGCGCAGGAAAGGGGCCCAGGTCATCCTGCGGGGGATCCGTGCCGTCTCGGATTTCGAGACGGAGTTCACCATGGCCCTCATGAACCGGAAGATCAGCGAGGAGGTCGAGACGGTCTTCCTCATGCCGAATCAGGCCTACACCTATCTCAGCTCACGACTGGTGAAGGAGGTGGCGCTCCTCGGGGGCAACGTCGACGACCTGGTCCCGGCCCTGGCGTCCCGGCTGCTCAAGGAGCGAGCGTGTCACGCACGTATGTAGGAAAGGGGAGGGGGGACAAGCCATGAGCGTTTCGCAGCGGGCGCGCAATCTCGCGCCATCGGCCACCCTGGCCATCGCCGCCACGGCGCGGCGGCTCCGGGCCCAGGGGCTCGACGTGATCAGCTTCAGCCAGGGAGAGCCCGACTTCGATACCCCGGACCACATCAAGGAAGCGGCCATCCAGGCCATCCGTGAGGGGTTCACCAAGTACACGGCCACCGGGGGGATCGACGAGCTGAAGGACGCCGTGGCGACCAAGCTGAAGCGGGACACCGGGCTCGTGTACGCCCGGGACCAGGTCATGACCTCGTGCGGGGGCAAGCACTCGCTGTTCAATGTGTTCCAGGCGCTCCTGGAGCCCGGCGACGAGGTCATCATCCCCGCCCCCTACTGGGTCAGCTTCCCCGAGCAGGTCAAGCTGTGCGGGGGGAAGCCCGTCTTCGTCCACACCCACGAGCACGAATCGTTCCGGCTGCACCGGGCCCTGGTGGAACCGCACGTGACCCCTCGCACGAGGATCCTGATCCTGAACTCCCCGTGCAATCCGACGGGGGCGGTCCTCACCCCGAAGGAGCTGCAAGGCCTGGCGGACCTGGCCGCGGACGCGGGATTCTGGGTCGTGTCCGACGAGACCTACGAGGCCCTGGTCTACGACGGACACCAGCACGTGAGCATCGCCTCCTTCAACGACCGGGTGTACGCCCAGACGATACTGGTCAGCTCGCTCTCCAAGGCCTACGCCATGCCCGGCTGGCGGATCGGATACACGGCTGCCGCCAAGGAAGTGATCCGGGCCATGGACGGCCTGCAAAGCCAGGAGACGTCCAACCCGACCTCCATTGCCCAGCGGGCGGCGGTGGCGGCGCTGACGGGGCCCCAGGAATCCGTCCGGCGGATGCGGGAGGAGTTCGACCGGCGCCGCGTTTACATCCTCGACCGGTTGAGCGATATGCCGGGCATCCGGTGCCTGAAGCCGCAGGGGGCATTCTACGTGTTCCCGAACGTCTCGGGGACCTACGGCAAGCACTACGCCGGGACGATCATCCGGAACTCCAGCGACTTCAGCGCGTACCTCCTGGAGCAAGCGAGGATCGCCGTGGTCCCCGGAGTGGAGTTCGGCAGCGACGACCACATCCGGATCTCCTACGCTACCTCGCTGGAGAACATCCAGAAGGGGATGGATCGCATGGCAGAGGCGGTGAAGCATCTCGGGGAAGCCGCGCAGGGGTGGAGCGTGTCCGCCTGAAGCGGGCGCTCGCCCCGAGGGTTCGGTCCGACGAAAGGTCTTCCACAACAGAAGGAGGGAATCGCGATGAGAGGAATGGCCCGGCTGGCAAGCCTCCTGATCCTTCCAGTCCTGCTCTTTCCGGCTGGACCGGTCATGGCGCAGAGCACCTTCATCTTCGGGGCGCAGGGTGAGCCGGTGGATCTCGATCCGGCCATCATCACCGACGGCATCTCCTCGCGGATCACCCGGCAGGTCTACGAAGGGCTGGTGAAGTACAAGGGGGCCACGACCGAGGTGGTGCCCGCCCTGGCCGAGAAATGGCAGGTCAACCCTGACGGGACGGTCTGGACCTTCACCTTGCGACGGAACGTGAAGTTCCACGACGGCACCCCGTTCGATGCGGCCGCCGTCGCCTGGAACTTCGAGCGCTGGCGCTTCAGCACCCACCCGCAGCACGAGAATCAGACCAAGGCGGGGAGGACGTTCGAGTACTATGGGGCGCAGTTCGGCGGCTTCGACGACAAGAGCCTCATTACCAAGGTCGAGGCCGTCAACCCCACCACCGTCCGGATCACGCTCAAGACCCCTCAGGGACCCTTCCTGGCCAACCTGGCGATGTTCGTCTTCGACATCGTGAGCCCCAAGGCGGCGGAGAAGTACGGCACGGCGTTGGGGAAGAACCCCGTGGGAACGGGTCCCTTCAAGTTCGTCGAGTGGAAGGTGGGACAGGAGGTCATCCTGGAGGCCAACAAGGACTACTGGGACAAGTCCAACGCGCCCAAGGTCCAGCGGGTGATCGTCCGGAACATCAAGGACAACTCGCAGCGCCTGGCCGCCCTGAAGGCCGGTGAGATCCACGGGATGGAGGGGGTCAACCCGGACGACGTGAAGGTGGTGCGCGCCGACCCGAACCTGCAGCTCATCCTGCGGCCCACCAACACGACCGGGTACGTGGCGTACAACTTCAAGGTGAAGGAGTTCCAGGACGGACGGGTGCGCCAAGCCTTTGCACAGGCCATCAACAAGAAGGGCATCGTGGATGCCCTGTACGGTGGGACCGGGATGGTGGCGACGCAATTCCAGCCGCCGCCCCTGTGGGGGCACAACAAGGAGCTGACGGATTACGCGTACGATCCTCAGCGAGCCAGAGTATTGCTGAAGGATGCAGGGTTCGGCCAGGGCCTGAAGGAGGTCACCTGGGACGATGGCCGCAAGGAGCCCCTCCAGTTCTGGTACATGCCGGTCTCGCGGCCCTACTATCCGAATCCGAAGGAGATCGCCGAGGCCATCGCCGCCGACCTGGCCAAGGTTGGGATCACCGTGCAGCTCCAGACCACGGACTGGACCGTCTACCTCGACAAGAGCCGGAAGGGACAGATGGCACTCTGGATGCTCGGGTGGACCGGCGACAACGGGGACCCGGACAACTTCGTCTGCTACTTCTTCTGTGCGGCGGGGGCGCCGCGCATGGGATTCTACGACAACCCGCCGCTCACCGAGGTCCTGCTCCAGGCGCAGAAGCTGACGGACGTACCGAAGCGGGCCGCGCTGTACCGCAAGGCGGAGCAGATGATCCACGATGACGCGGCCCGGATCTTCGTCGCCCACAACCAGCCCCCCCTGGCGTTCTCGAAGAAGGTGCGGGGCTACGTGGCGAATCCCACCAGCAGCGAGTACTTCAACACCGTGCAGGTGCAGTAGAGGCCACGTACCGGGAAAGGACGGGGACGCCGTGGGTCGGTATGCGATGCAACGGTTCCTCACGATCGTCCCCGTCCTCATCGGGGTCTCCCTCATCGTCTTCAGCTTCACCCATCTCATTCCCGGCGATCCGGCCGTCGCCATGCTGGGCGAGCGGGCAACGCCCCAGCGTGTGGCCGAGGTGCGGGCGAGGCTCGGCCTGGATCAACCACTCTACGCGCAGTATGCGATCTACGTAGGCAAGATTCTCCAGGGGGATCTGGGGTCGTCGATCCTGCGGGGCGACCCGGTGCTGCGGGACCTGGTCCGCCGCTTTCCGGCCACCGTGGAGCTGGCCACCTCTGCGATCTTCATCGCCATCCTGATCGGTATTCCCATGGGGATCATCTCCGCGGTGTGGCGGAATTCCTTCTTCGACGGGTTCTCCCGACTGGTGGCGCTGACCGGCGTCTCCATGCCGATCTTCTGGCTGGGCCTCATGCTGGCCTGGTGCTTCGGCGTGCTGCTGGGGTGGCTGCCGACCGGGTTCCGTCTCGGGACCAGCGTCACGCTCGTCACGGTGACACACTTCTATGTCCTGGACAGCCTCCTCACGAGGAACTGGCCGGCGCTGATATCCAGCCTGCGTCACCTGGTCCTGCCGGCCGTGGCCCTCTCCACCATCCCCATGGCCGTCATCGCCCGGATGACCCGGGCGAGCCTGCTGGAGGTCCTCTCCCAAGACTACATCCGGACCGCGGAGTCCAAGGGGCTTCCCCAGCGGGGGGTGATCCTGCGCCACGCCATGCGCAACGCCCTGCTACCCGTCATGACCGTCACGGGGCTCCAGGTGGGACGCCTCCTGGCCGGCGCGATTCTCACCGAGACCATCTTCTCCTGGCCCGGAATCGGACTCTGGATCTACGAGTCCATCCAGGCCCGGGACTATCCCATCGTGCAGGGCGCGACGCTGTTCATCGCCACCATCTTCGTGATGGTGAACCTGCTCACGGATGTGCTCTATGCCGCCGTCGATCCCCGCATCAAGTACGATTGAGCTCCCGGTCCAGATCCGGATCGGCGCCCGCGGCCGGAGCCCTCTGGATGCTGCCCTGCACCGCCTGCTGGCCAATTCGGTCGCCCGGGGAGGGCTCGTCATCATCGCCGTCTTCACCCTGATGGCCGTTCTCAGCCCCGTCTTCCTTCCCTACGACCCCCAGGTGGATTCGGACCTGCTGGCCCGCCTGAAGCCTCCGAGCTGGACGCATCCTTTCGGGACTGACGCTTTGGGCCGCGATATCCTGATGCGAATCCTCCACGGGGCTCGGGTCTCGCTCGGCCTGGGCGTGGGCTCGGTCCTGCTGGCGGCGCTGGTTGGTTCACTCCTCGGCCTTCTGGCGGGGTATGCGGGCCGCCGGGTGGATCTATGCATCATGTTCTGCATGGACATCCTGCTGGCCTTCCCGGCAACGCTGCTGGCCATCGCCATCGTGGCCATGATCGGCCCCGGCCTCCGGAACTCCCTCATTGCCATCAGCGTGGTCTCCATCCCGTTCTACGCGCGGATCACCCGGGGCGAGGTCCTCAGCCTGAAGGAGCGCGAGTTCGTCACGGCCGCTAGGGGGCTGGGAGGCAGTGCCCGTCGCATCGTGCTGTCGCACATCTTCCCGAATACGCTTCCGCCGCTCTCGGTGCAGACGACCCTCGCCATCGCCTTCGCCATCCTGGAGACGGCGGCCCTCGGCTTTCTGGGTCTGGGGGCGCAGCCTCCGACGCCGGAGTGGGGAGCCATGCTCGCGGACAGCTACAAGTTCTTCACCAGCGGGGCCTGGTGGGCCTTCTTCTTTCCCGGGGTGAGCATCATGCTGTCGGTGCTCGGCTTCAACCTCGTCGGCGATGCGCTGCGGGACGCCCTGGACCCGCGGATGCGAATCTGAGCGGGCACGCCACGCGTGCGGGGGAAGGCACGGGAGGGGTCGATGAACCGAGATCGGGTGGCGGGTGCCGTGCTGCTCCTGGGGGTTCTCTGCGTGGGCCTGCCGGCGCACGTCGCGGAAGCGCAGGTCTTCCGGGTGAGCAACATGGTGGAGCCGGAGAGCCTGGACCCCGGCGTGGTGACGGGGGTGCCGGAGCACCGGATCCTGAGCAATCTCTTCGAGGGTCTCACGACGGCCGACCCCAAGGACCTCTCGCCCCGGCCGGGTATGGCCGCCTCCTGGACTGTCTCCAAGGACGGCCTCGTGTACACCTTCAAGCTGCGAGAGGCCCGCTGGACCGACGGCAAGCCGTTGACGGCCCAGGACTTTGTGTATGCCTGGGAGCGGGTGCTGAATCCCAAGTTCGGCGCGAAATACGCGCAGCAGCTCTTCTACCTGAAGAACGGCGAGGAGTACAACAAGGGACGCATCACCGATTTCTCTCAGGTCGGGGTGAAGGCGCAGGACGATCGCACGCTGCAGGTGACGCTCAGGTGCCCGACGGCATACTTCCTGGATCTGGCCAGCTTCTACACGCTGTATCCCGTGCCGCGCTGGGCCATCGAGGCCCACGGCAAGGACTGGGTGAAGCCGGGGAAGATCGTCAGCAACGGCCCCTTCCGCCTCGTCCGGTGGGTTCCCCAGGAGGAGCTGGTGCTGGAGAAGAATCCGGGACACTGGGATGCGGCGCGCGTCACGCTGCAGAAGGTGGTGTTCCTTCCGACGGAGGACGCCAACACCGCCTACAAGCAGTTCCTGGCCGGGGAAAGCGACTGGGTGCCGCAGGTCCCCACCGCGCAGATCGAGGCCGCTCGCACACGCCCCGAGTTCTACGCCACGCCTTACCTCGGGACGTACTACTTCCGCCTGAATGTCACGAAGGCCCCGACCGGCGATCCCCGCGTGCGCCAGGCCCTGAGCCTCGCCGTGGACCGCGAGTCGCTGACCCGGTACGTGACCAGGGCGGGCCAGATTCCGACGAGCACGTTCGTGCCGGCAGGCATGCGAGGCTATGAAGGGGTACGTGGCCCGGGCTTCGATGCGGCCGCCGCCAGGAAGCTTCTGGCGTCGGCAGGATTCCCCGATGGGAAGGGCTTTCCCAAGCTGGAACTGCTCTACAACACCAACGAGCTGCACAAGGTGGTGACCCAGGCGGTGCAGCAGATGTGGAAAGACACCCTGGGGATCCAGGTGGACCTCGTGAATGTCGAGTGGAAGGTCTACCTGGCGCGACAGAGCAGCCTCGACTATCAGATCGCACGCGCGGGATGGATCGGGGATTACGTGGATCCCAACACCTTCCTGGACATGTGGGTCAGCGGCGGGGGCAACAACGAGACCGGCTGGTCCAGCCAGCGATATGACGACCTGATCGCCCGGGCCGCCTGCAAGATCGTCAACCCGAAGGAGCGGATGCGCGCACTCCGGGAGGCGGAGCAGATCCTGGTGGATGAGGCGCCCATCCTACCTCTATTCACCTATGTGAACACGGGCATGCTGAGCCGCCGCGTGAAGGGCTGGTCCCCGAACATCCTCGACCAGCACCCGTTGAAGTACATCAGCCTGGAGCGGTGACGGGGTCGTGCTGGGCTACGTCGTCCGCCGGGTCGCGGGATTCGTGCCCGTCCTGTTCGTCATCGTCTCCCTTTCATTCTTCCTGATGCGCCTGGCGCCAGGCGGCCCCTTCGATCAGGAGCGAAGGCTGCCGGAGCAGGTGCGGGCCAACATCGAGGCCCGCTACCACCTGGACGAGCCGTTCTGGCGGCAGTACCTTCGCTATCTCGGAGACGCCCTGCGGGGCGATCTGGGTCCCTCCTTCCGGTATCCCGATCGATCGGTCAATGAATTGCTCGGCCTCGGGTTCCCCGTCTCCCTGACCCTGGGGCTGTGCGCCCTGGCCGTGGCCCTGCTCCTGGGTGGCCTCGCCGGGACGGTGGCCGGCTTGCGTCGGAACACGGTCTGGGATTATCTCACCATGTCATTCGCCCTGGGGGGCGTTTCGGTTCCGAACTTCGTCCTGGGGCCGATCCTGATGCTGGTCTTCGCCCTCTGGCTGAGGTGGCTGCCCGTGGCGGGGTGGGGGACCTGGCGCCACCTGATCCTGCCCTCCGTCACGCTCGGGACATTCTACGCGGCGTACGTGGCCCGCCTCACGCGCGCAGGAATGCTGGAGGTGGTCGGGCAGGACTTCATCCGCACGGCCCGGGCCAAGGGCCTCCGCGAGGCGGCCGTCGTCCTGCGACATGCCCTGCCCAGCGCCATCCTGCCGGTGGTGACCTACCTGGGGCCGGCCTCGGCGGCGATCCTGACGGGCTCGGTGGTGGTGGAGACGATCTTCAGCATCCCCGGGATCGGCCGCTATTTCGTGGGCAGCGCCTTGAACCGCGACTACACCATGGTCCTGGGGACGGTGGTCTTCTACAGCCTGCTCCTGCTCGTGTTCAACCTGGTCGTGGACGTGCTGTACTCCTACCTCGATCCGCGGGTGCAGGTGCGATGAAGCGCCGAGCGCCGGGACCCATTGCGGCCCGAACGGGCCATCTGCAAAGGGTGCCCGAGCCACGAGCCGCGAGCCGCGAAAGGACGGGCGCTTCGGGAGCGTCGCCGTGGCATGACGCGCTGCGGCGGCTTCGCCGGAACCGGCTCGCCATGGTGGGGCTGGGCGTCCTCGCCTGCCTGATCCTGGGGAGCCTCTTGGCGCCGTGGATCGCCCCCTATGCGTACGACCGGACGGACCTTCGCTACGGGGCCAAGCCTCCGTCGCGCACCCACCTCCTCGGGACGGACGTGCTGGGCCGCGATCTCTTGACGCGGATCCTGTACGGGGCGCGGATCTCTTTCGCGGTGGGCCTGCTGGCCACGCTGGTGAGCCTGACCATCGGGGTGAGCTACGGCTCCGCGGCCGGCTCGGCGGGGGGGCGACTGGACCACCTGATGATGCGGGTGGTCGACATCCTCTACGGACTCCCGTTCATGTTCTTCGTGATCATCCTCATGGTGATCCTCGGCCGCAACATCCTCAACCTGTTCATCGCCCTGGGGGCTGTCCAGTGGCTCACCATGGCGCGGATTGTCCGAGGGCAGGTGATGAGCCTGAAGGTGCGGGAGTTCGTCCTGTCGGCGCAGGCCATGGGTGCCTCGGCATCGCGCATCCTGACGCGCCATCTCCTCCCGAACGCGCTCGGGCCCATCGTGGTCTATGCAACCCTCACGGTTCCGGCCGTCATGCTGGAAGAGGCGTTCCTGAGCTTCCTGGGGCTGGGTGTCCAGCCCCCCATGGCGAGTTGGGGCTCCTTGGCCTCGGAGGGGGCCGCGGCCATGGAGACCTATCCCTGGCTGATCGTATTTCCCGGTCTGGCGCTCACGTTGACTCTGCTGTCCTTGAATTTCGTGGGCGACGGCCTTCGAGACGCCCTTGACCCCCAGATGGCGGCCCGACGGTAGGTCCGGGGACGGGGCCGCAAATGCAATGCTGGCGCTTTTTTGAGTTGATCTGTCTTGACGGCGATGCTAGACTGGCGCGCGTTTTCCCGAAAGCCTTCGCGAAAAGGGCCATCCATGAATCACACCTCGGCAAGCAAGAACGGCATCCTGCTCCAGATCGAGGGACTCCAGACCAACTTCTACACCGATGCGGGGACGGTGCGTGCCGTGGATGGCGTGAGTCTGAAAGTCCGCAAAGGTGAAACCCTGGGGATCGTGGGGGAGTCGGGCTGCGGCAAGAGCGTCACCGCCCTCTCCATCCTGCGCTTGATCCCCGATCCGCCGGGGAAGATCGTCAAGGGCAAGATCCTGCTGGAAGGGCGGAACCTGCTGGACCTCCCCGAGAACGAGATGCGGAAGGTCCGGGGCGCCTCCATCTCCATGATCTTCCAGGAGCCCATGACATCGCTGAATCCGGTCTTCACCGTCGGCGACCAGATCGCCGAGGGCATCCGCCTGCACCAGGGCCTGTCCAAGCGCGAGTCGTGGAACAAGGCCATCGAGATGCTGCGGGTGGTCCGCATCCCGGATCCCGATCGCCGCGTGAAGGAGTACCCGCATCAGATGTCGGGCGGGATGCGGCAGCGCGTGATGATCGCCATGGCGCTGTCGTGTAACCCCCACCTGCTCATTGCCGACGAGCCCACCACGGCGCTGGATGTCACGATCCAGGCCCAGATCCTGGAGCTGCTGAACCAGCTCAAGTCCGAGATGGGCATGGCGGTCATGCTCATCACCCACGACCTGGGCGTGGTGGCCGACACCGCGGCCCGCGTGGCGGTGATGTACGCCGGGCGGGTGGTGGAAGAGGCGCCGGTGATGGAGCTGTTCACGAATCCCTTGCATCCCTACACGCAGGGCCTGCTGAACTCCATCCCCCGGATCGAGAAGGCGGAGCGGCGGCCGCGGCTCCAGGCCATTCCCGGCATGGTCCCGGACCTGCTGGATCTCCCGCAGGGGTGCAAGTTTCAGGCGCGATGCACCAAGGTGTTCGAGCCTTGCCGCGGCGAGGAGCCCCAGTTGAAGCAAATCAAGCCCGATCACTTCGTGCGCTGCTACCTGTACTGAGGGATACCCGCATGGCCAACGACACCTTGCTTCAGGTCCGGAATCTGAAAAAGCACTTCGAAATCAAGCGGGGCTTCTTCTGGGGAGAGCCGGCCAAAGTCCACGCCGTGGACGGGGTCAGCTTCGATCTCATCCGGGGGGAAACCCTGGGCCTAGTCGGGGAATCGGGCTGCGGCAAGTCCACGACGGGGCGCCTGATCCTGCGCCTCATCGAGCCGACAGCGGGTGAAGTGATGTTCGAGAACGTGCCGATCTTCCAGGCCGGGAAGTCCGAGATGCGGGCCCTCCGCCAGCGGATGCAGATCATCTTCCAGGATCCCTATTCGTCGCTGAATCCCCGGATGACGGTCGAGCAGATCGTGGGCGAGGGCATCGTCATCCACAAGCTGTGCAAGACCAAGGCGGAGCGCCGCGAGCGCGTGGCGGACCTCCTCCAGAAGGTGGGACTGAGCCCGGAGCAGATGCACCGCTACCCGCACGAGTTCAGCGGCGGCCAACGGCAGCGCGTGGGCATCGCGCGGGCGCTGGCGGTCAATCCCAAGCTGATCATCGCCGACGAGCCCATCTCGGCCCTGGACGTCTCGATCCAGGCGCAGGTCATCAACCTGCTGGAGGATCTCCAAGAGCAGTTCGACCTGACATACCTCTTCATCGCCCATGACCTGCGGGTGGTCGAGCACATCAGCGACCGCGTCGCGGTGATGTACCTCGGGCAGATCGTCGAGCTGGCGGATAGCCAGGACCTGTACGCCAAACCCTTGCACCCTTACACCGAGGCCCTCCTGTCGGCCATCCCCATCCCGGACCCGACGACCAAGCGGCAGCGGATCATTCTGGAAGGCGACCCGCCCAGCCCCATCCACCCCCCGCAAGGCTGCCGATTCCACACGCGCTGTCACAAGCGGTTTGCCCGCTGCGACAAAGAGGAGCCGACCCTGCGCGAAGTCGCCCCCAAGCACTGGGTTTCCTGTCACCTGTACTAGACGGGGCTGCGGACCGAGTGCCGTGAAATCGAGGACGCGTCCCGTCATCTCCACCTGAGGCCGTCCTCCGCGGCTGCCCCGCGGAGTGCAACCTATGCCTAAGCTGAAGATCGTCACGTTTGGCTGTCAGGCCAACGAGCTGGATTCCGCCCGGATCGCCGGGGTGCTGGCCAGGGAGGGCTACACGCTCACGGAGGATGAGGCCGAGGCGGACCTGGTCATCCTGAACGGCTGCAGCATCCGGGAGAAGGCCGAGCAGAAGTTGTTCAGCCGCCTGGGGACCCTGCAGACGCTGAAGGGGGAGAACCCGGGGCTCCGCCTGGGAGTCGCCGGCTGTCTGGCGCAGCGGGAAGGTTCCGAGCTGCTCCGCCGGTTTCCCTATCTGGACTTCGTCGTCGGCAACGGCGAGCACCTGGCCGAGATCCCGCAACTCCTCCGCATCACCCCGACCCGGCCGGCCGCCACCCGCCCACCCGTGGGGCTCTTCCCCGAGGACGCGGACGTGCATCGGGACAGCCGGTTCCGCGCCTGGGTGGGGATCATGGAGGGCTGCGACAACTTCTGCAGCTTCTGCGTCGTGCCCTTCACCCGCGGACGCGAGCGAAGCCGGCGGCCCGAGGACATCCTCCGAGAGGTGCTGCTGCTGCGCGAGCGAGGGTACCGGGAGGTCACGCTGCTGGGTCAGACGGTCAACTCGTACGGGAAAAAGCTCGATCCGCCGGTCACGTTCGCCGGTCTGCTCCGGCGGATCGACGCGGCCGTGGGAGGCGACGTGCGCGTGCGCTTCACCACGTCCTTTCCCATGGATGTCACGGCCGAACTGGCGGAAGCCATGGCCGAGCTTCCGAGTGTGTGCGAGCACATCCACCTCCCGGTGCAATCCGGCTCCACGCGCACGCTGGATCGGATGCGGCGCACGTACACGCGGGAGGAGTACCTGGGCAAGGTGACGCTCCTGCGAAGCGCGGTGGCGGATCTGGCCGTCACGACCGATATCATCGTGGGGTTCCCTGGAGAGACCGACGACGATTTTGCGGAGACGCTCAGCCTCATGGAGCGGGTGGGGTTCGACGGCTGCTTCGCCTTCAAGTTCTCGGCACGCTCCAGGACACCGGCAGCCGAGATGCCGGACCAGATCCCCGGAGAGGTGAGCGCAGAGCGGCTGAAGCGCGTCCTGGAGCTGCAGGCTCACCTCTCGCTGGAACGAAATCGCCGAGCCATCGGCCGTGCGGCCGAGGTCCTCGTGGATCGGGAGCTGGACAGGCGCGACTCCGGCCTTGGGGCGGGGCGAACGCGTCAGAACAAGATCGTTCACTTCCGGGGAGGAGAGGTGGTCGAGGGGGGTCTGGCAAGCGTTGAAATAACCGACGCCACGCCATATCACTTGAAGGGCGTCCTTATTGCTTCGTCGTAAGTGTCGAAAAATACGTTGACATCAGCGCGTGGCATACGTATGATACCGGCTTGAAACCCAGGGAGGGCTCATGGCGAGGTTCAGTTTTCGCAAGCGAGCCAGCGAAGACGAGGAGACTCCCCCGGAGGGGGAGATCGATCTCACTCAACCGGAAGAGGATGTTCCGGAGACTCCGGATGGAGACGACCAGGGGGGCGGGCGCTCGCGCCGGCTCTTCATCCTTCTGGGGGTGGGAATCTTCCTGGTCGGCGGGTTCTACATTGCGAATCAGTTGTTCCTTGCGCCACCGCCCCCGCCCCCGGCGACTCCGATGCGGCCGGCTGTCCCGACCCCTCCGGTGAAGGCGCCTGCTCCGGCTCCTCCCGCGAAAGAGGCGGCGCCGACGCCTCCGGCTCCGGCGAAGGCGCCGGTCGCCCCGGTAACGCCACCCGCCAAGACGGAAGCCAAGGCGCCACCGCCCGCGCCGGGAGCGCCGTCGGCCGGTCCTGCGAAGAGCGATACCGGCAAGGGGGTGAAGGCGGAAGCGGCTCCGAGCCCGGCCAAGTCGGGCACACCGACAGGAGCCAAGCCCGCTCCGACTGCCCCGGTCGGCTTTAGCCTGCAGGTGGCGGCCATGGTGGTCGAGGAGAATGCAGAGGGGCTGAAGCGCAAGCTGGACTCGAACGGCTTCCAGGCCGTCATCCGCAAAGGCACGGCTTTCGTCACGAAGCACGTGGTCACGGTGGGAGAGCCCACCGGAAAGCGGGAGGCGGAGGAGCTGGCCCGGCGGTTGACCGTGGACGGCTTCCCGTCCCAGCTCCTGGGAGTTGGCGACAAGTACGCGCCCCAGATCGGGGCCTTCTTCAACCTCGACGAGGCCATTGACTTGGCGCGAGAGCTTCAGAAGAAGAACTACTATCCGAAGATCACCTCGAAGCCCGCGAACACGGTCGTCTTCCAGGTCCGGCACGGGAAGTTCGATTCACGGAGCGCGGCGGTGAAGCGGGGAGAGGAACTCAAGGCCAAGGGATACAATTTTCTGGTCGTTCGCGAATGATGCGCTGTCTCCAGGTTGCGGCTGTTTGATCGCCATATCTCACCAGGCCATCCACATCGGGGAAGGAGGTGACGTGAGTGACCAAGGCGGACATCGCATCACTGGTGGCTGAGAAAGGCCTGACGAAGAAGCAGGCCATGGAAGCCGTCGAGGCGACCCTGGAAATCATCAAGAACGCGTTGCGTGCGGGTGAGAAGATTCAGCTGGTGGGCTTCGGGTCGTTCCAGGTCAGGGCCAAACGGGCGCGGAAGGGTCGGAACCCGCAGACCGGATCGGAGATCACGATCACCGCCCGAAAGATTCTGAAGTTCAAGCCCGGCAAGGCCTTGCACCAGACGGTGAATTCAGAGGCGGCGAACTAGCGGCACAGGCATATGGCGAGGTCCCCGCGTACCCAGCAAGCCCCCGCAGCCGGGAACGCCCAGTCGCGGGAGCGGCCGATCCTCGGGACGGCCGGGCTTCCCTCCGAGGTGCCCGACCGGCTGTACTTCCGGATCGGCGAGGTGTCGGACATCACGGGCGTGCCGCCGTACGTCCTGCGGTATTGGGAAAGCGAGTTTCCCGCCTTGCAGCCGCGGAAGAGCGGCGGCGGCCAGCGGCTGTACCGGAAGCGGGACGTGCTCATGATCCTGGAGATCAGGAAGCTGCTCTACCAGGAGCGGTACACGGTCGCCGGAGCGCGCCGGCGCCTCACCGAGCGAGAGGAGCGGGCGCGGCGGCTGGAGCTGCGAGCGACCCTGCAGCGACTTCGCACGGGACTGGAGGAGGTGCTCAAGCAGTTGTCTTGACCCCCAATCGATTGGCAATCGCGGCGACAGACATCGGGGCGTGGCGCAGCCTGGTAGCGCACTGGCATGGGGGGCCAGGGGTCAGCAGTTCGAATCTGCTCGCCCCGACCAATTTCGAAGGTGGCGATCCATCCCGGCGACGGGATGGCGAGTGACGAATCGACGCAGGACGTGGCAGCGGGCCGATAAGGACGGGCATGGGACCAGAGGGGCGGCCCCTGATCTTGCTGTGCAATGATGACGGGATCAGCTCGACGGGTCTGCGGGTCCTGGCGGAAAGCCTGGGCACGCTGGGCGACGTGATGGTGGTGGCGCCGGACCGCGAGCGGAGCGCGGCCGGGCACTCGCTGACACTGAACCGGCCGTTGCGCGCCACGCCGGTGGCTGAGGGGTGGTACAGCGTGGACGGGACCCCCACGGATTGTGTCACGCTGGGGGTGATGGGGCTTCTACCACGGCGGCCGGATCTGGTGGCGGCGGGAATCAATCACGGCTCGAACCTCGGGGACGACGTCACGTATTCCGGCACGGTGTCCT
>DATIFO010000220.1:0-5243 GCA_035455275.1 Methylomirabilis sp. (SeqCode)
CGTCGGGCAGGTCTGCCGGGAGCCGCTCAGGTCCACGCCGCCGATCCCCTGGTCGATCGTGGCGGTGCTGGCGTTCGTCGAGGTCCAGGTCAGGGTCGAGCACTGCCCCTGCACGATCGTGGCCGGGTTCGCCGAGAGCGACACCGTGGGCGCGGCGGGCGGGAGCGGGGCTGGAGGTGGAGGTGGGGGCACGATGGCGGCGGGAGGCACCCTGGGACAGAGGGCGTTCGCCTTGGCCGCAGCCTCGTTGGCTTTTGCAATCGCCTCTCGCGTGCGGCACGCCCAGTAGGTCTCGTACGCGTCATTCCTTAACCTCTCGGCCTCCCGAAACGCGTCGGGGCACTCCCGATCTCTGCCGGCACTCCGTGCCGCCTCTACCGCGCGATCTGCAGCGGGCAACTCCTTGTGGTAGAAGATATAGTTCCCCTTGGGGGCGTACTCCAACTGAAGTTGTGCGCAGCCGACAGAAGTAGCCAGAAGAGCCAGGACAGCCACCCAGAAGACCCCTCTCGCGCTTTCGAATGTTCTCATCATTCTCCTCCTTTCGGGGGGTCGCGGTGAGAGGCGAGAGCGCCCATGAGGCGGGATCATACCCTGGACTCCATTCGAAATCCACTCACTGGGTCAGACCGCAGCCGGCATCGGGTTCCGCCGCGATGCCGCAGCATTACGCAATCGGTTCCGGGAGGGCTCCACCCCGCATACGGGATGAGCGCAATGGAGGTGCGGGAGCAACGAATCGTCTCGACCCCGCGCGCGGGGGAAAGCCCCACCCATTATTGCAGATCGCGTCTGGGCCCCTTAACAGCCCCGCTCTTGGTCAGGCCCCCGCCAGCCGCTTTCCCTTGAGCAGATCCCGGATCTCGGCGAGCAGCTCCTGATCCTTGGTCAAGGGTGGAGGACCCGCCGCCGCAGCTTCTTCCTTCTTCACGCGCAGGATCCAGCCGAGGAACTTGACGATGAACAAGAACACGGCGAGGGCGACCAATATGAAGTTGACGACTTCCCCGATGAACAGGCCGTACGGGATGTCCTTCCCGAGGAGCGTTAGCTTCCACCCGAGGTAGCCCTGGTCTCCCGGCAGGATGACGCCGATGGTCGGCATGATGATTTGCTTGACGAGGGAGTCCACGATCTTGCCGAAGGCGCCGCCGATGATCACGCCCACCGCCAGCTCGACCACATTCCCCTTGAACGCGAAGTTCTGGAACTCCTCCACGAGCGTCAACGCCTTCTTCTTCGGGTCCATGGTCGCCTCCTCTTCCGCCAGACTCCCTTGCGCACGCCGATGGTTCGAGTGGCGAAATCCCGGTCTGGGCGGCCGATCGGCGGCGAAACTGTACCGCTCCCCGCCGGGCGTGTCAACGCTCCTGAAGAATCCATCCAAAGGTGTCCTTGGGTCAAGGGTCAACGGTCCCGGTCCGCCGTTCACCCCCCGGGCACCTTCTGGCGGTGTCCCGGCGAGGTCATCTACAACCGGGAGAAGATCGCGACCCCGTTCCCGACGCGGGAGGTGCGCCTGGTGCAGGGGCTGGCGTGATCGTCGGGGCAGGCCGTCCCGGACACCGGAGCGCCCGGGTCGGCGAAGACCCCTTGGCAGCCGCGCCGCCTGGGGATGGAGGTAATTCGCGTCAGTCCGCCGAGACCGGCACGGAGCCTGCCAGCGCCCCCAACGAAGAGTCGATCACGGGGATGCTTCCGGCGAGCTTGGCGGGGCCGCAGGTGCGCGGTCAGCCTTTCGGCCCCGGCCGAACAGGAACCGCCCTGACGCGCGGAAGACGAGGAGACACAGGATCGCCGGCAGGAAGAGGCACACCACCGGCAGGACAAGGGCAAGCAAGGCCGTCGTGAGGGCCCCGATCAACTCCAGGGTTGAGATGAGGAGGTTCCCGGTTCCCCCGGTGGCTGCCACCGATTGCAGGCGCAGCAGGACCGTGGCCCCCTGCACCACCCCCGCCGTGGCCCCGCCGGCGATCACGGCGATCCCCCAGCTGAGCGGGGGCGGGAACTCCGCCATGACAGAGGCGCTCGCGAGCATGGCCGCGAGCACCGCGGCGGGCGTGGCCAGGGTATCGAGCAGATTATCCAGCCAGGGGATGGCATAGGCGAGGACCTCGAGGAGTGTCGCCGTGGCAAAGGCGAGCAACGCCGGGACCGTTCCTATCCACTCGAAGCCGGGGGCCAGACGGAGATGCCCGCTCAGCGCGGCGATGCTCATGACGAGCAGGGGGACAAACACCCGGAACCCGCAGGCGGCACTCAGCCCCACCCCGAGTCCGATGCTGAGGAGGGCCTCCATTCATATTCCCCGTCTAGCAGGCTGCTGAAAAGGGCCCATCCATGGAAGAAGGTTTTCAGCGCGTCTGTGGGGCACTGGCCTTTCCGGGGAGGCGCCGATCCTTCCGGAAGTCGACCCGGAGAGATGGCCGATGCGGAGGATTCCTGAAGCGACAGCCACCCCATTGGTGGCCGAACCGAGCAAGAACCCGGCCTCACACGCGATCGATGTCGATGCGCCTGGGGTCCCGGGGCATGGAGACCCCGCGCGGTGAGCAGGGACGGATATGCGTGGGCGAACTGCCAGACGCCCGGTGGCGTTACGCCTGTCTGCGCGACACCTTGAGTGCGAGCTGCTTCTCGACCGTGGGCCTCACACGTGCGAGAAGATCCGACGCGCTGTAGGCGCGATTGGGCTCGACCCCGTCCGGCGCCGGCCGAACCGGAACCAGCCAGTCATGGCCCGTGTCGACTGCCGGGGCTAGCCAAACCGCCGTCAGGTACGCCGCAGGAAAACGCAGAAGGCGCGCCTCATAGTCGGCTCCCCTCGCTGCAGGGAGCTTCTCGGCCGATTTCATCGCCGTGCGTGCGGATCGCGCCGCTTCTCCGCCCCCAACCTGGGCGAGGGCGAGGCTGCCTCTTCGGGCACCTGGAGTGCCGGTCGTCAGCTCCGCGAATCCGATGGCCTCGCCCCGCCGATCGAGCAGTGTGTAGCGCCAAGCCACCTGGCGCGCCTGCTGCAGAGGGGCCTCGCGCTTCAGCGCGGAAGCGTCGAGCACGAACACGCGCACTGGCGACTCCAGGCCCTCGACGCTCTGCACGCTCGGCTCGAGCGCGTCCGCCGCGGCAAGCTCAACAATCCCGCGGCGGAGAACTTCCTCGGCTCCCTTGGGAGCAGGCATGACTTTCACCGGCATGACACCCTCCTCAGGCCGTACGATAGGAGTGGGTCCACGACCCGCTTCCCTGATATGCGGTACTGAAACTGGAGAACAGCCAAACTGACCGGCCGTATCCAGGCCAGGGGTCGTCGACCCTCACCGACTGCGTTCCGCTCAGCAGATTTCGATACCAGCACGTGAGTGCGACGAAGTGTCCTCCGCCGCCCGACCAGCCAATGCGCACGCACACGGGGCGGCCAGCGTTGATTTCGCTTTGTACGGTCGCAAAGGTCAGGGTGCCATTGGTGAAGGCTGCGAGATGACCGACCCGCGTGAGTGCGGTGTTCAAGTACCACGGCACGTTGCACGGCCCGCTCGCGCCCGCTCCGCAGCAGTCGCTCCGACCGAGCTCGGCGTCAGCGATTGCGCACTGGGTCCAAGCCGTTGCCGCGTCGTAGTATGCCGCGACTGCGGCAGACACGCCCGCCCAGCACCAATTCGTTTGCTGCTGGTCCTGACGCGTATAGGGGAGACAGCGGCGCGGCAAGAGGTCGCGCCACCAATCGATGCGCCACGCACGCAGGGGCTCAAGCTTGGCGAGTCGCGGCCTCGCGATCTGTCGCCTCTGCGCCCGCTCCATCGGCTTCCCTGGCTTGGTGGAGTGGCGTGCAGCGACTCGGCGTTTCGCGGCCATTCCCCTCCTCCTCAGATGATTACCAAGGCGTAGCTTGAATTGTGCCACGCTGCGATGAATCTAGGCCCTCAAGAGCCTGTTCGTCAAGCTCGACGTCCCCAGCCGAAAAGCATCGAGCGGAAGAGCACCCCCATGCTCAAAGGGCTGCACTGGATGTAGCTCAGGGACCGCCATCGCCTCACGCCCGGGGCCCGCGCTGATCTGCAAGCCCTGATCACCGATCTCACCACTCGCCGCACCGCCCGCGCCTGGCTGTACCGGGAGCGGGAGATGCCGGCGGACTGGGGCGGGCGCAGGCCAACGCCCAGGGTGGGTCAGGAGCTTCTCGATCACCGCGGGCTGCTGAATGAAGGCTTCGTCGCGAGCCCTTCGGTATTGTTCAGGGCCCCGAGCCAGTCGAGGGGCTCAGCCGAGCGGCGAGGATCCGCATTGCCTTCCCCTACTGGAGACGCAGGAGGGGGTCCGCTGCGTTCACCTGCCTGATGAGACGCGCCCACGCGTGGTTCTGAAGAGGATACCTCGCTGGATTCCAGGAGAGCCGTCGAAGCCTCTCCCTGCGTCTTTCTTTTCCGGTGCTTGTCCCGGCTGGGGTTGCTGTACGAATTCGGGAGTTCGGAGAACATCATCCGCAACACGTGAGCTGGCACAGGGAGATGGCGTCGGCATGGCGCATTGCCCGGGTGGCGGGGCCAGGCATCCCGGGCCACATCACCCAGGCGGGGAACCCGCGACTGGCGACGTTCTTCTGCGGGGAGGGCGCGGGCCGAAGCGAGGCAGGGCGATTGGATGACTGTGGTTTCCCCGGGATTCAATTCCTGAAGGGCGTCCCCGTTTGTTATTTCAAGACCTGACCCCTGCTTTCGTTATTTCAAGACCTGACCCCTGCTTTCGCGGGAAGGATCTCTTCTCTCACCGGTCGCCCCGTGTCTCCCGGCACCGCCGTTCCGAGAGTTCCGCCTTGACACTGCTCCCTTCCTTGCGGCATGCTGCCCGCGTGTCCGGGCAGGTGCCGGACTCCTTCGAACACAGATGAGCGCGGCCCGAGGCCTGTCTGATGACCTCGCGTGCCACCCGACCATCCCAACAAACCAGGGGGAACTCATGGAATATCGCAGCCTGGGAAGAACCGGCGTCATGGTCAGCCCGCTGTGCCTGGGAGCGATGAACTTCGGCGGTCCCACCAGCGAGACGGACTCCCTTGTCATCCTCAATCGTGCCCTGGAGGCCGGCCTCAACTTCATCGACACCGCCAACGTGTACACTGACGGCGCCAGCGAGCGCATCGTCGGCAAATTCTTGCAGGAGGGCGGCAGGCGCGACCGGGTGGTGCTGGCGACGAAGGTCCACAGCCGCGTGGGCAGCCTGCCCAACGATGCCGGCGGGTCCCGCTA
>DATIFO010000221.1:0-41262 GCA_035455275.1 Methylomirabilis sp. (SeqCode)
CCCACCCCGGCTCCCCCGACGCGAGGGAGGCGATGAGTGGGGGCGAGGTCGAGGCGCCGCGACGCCGCGTGCGTGGTAATCACTCGATCGCGCTGCTGGACGAGGGGACCGCGGAGCCCGCCGGCTCCGTGGGCAGCCGGGTCGGGGACAGATTGGGGACGAGCAGGCTGACCGGGACGCCCAGGGCCACCGCGGTGAGGCCGAACAGGAAGGCGGCCCGGATCCCCTCGGCGAGATGTGCGCGGACCAGCGAGGGCAGCACCTGGAACGATCCCTCGGCGCCCCCCGGGAGGACCGGGCCGCCCCCGGCCCCGGCCACGTGGGCGTTCAGGATCGTCCCCATGATGGCCACGCCGATGGTGGCCCCGATGTTCCGGAAGAAGAAGGGCAGGGTCGAGACCACGCCGATCTGTCCGGTCGGCGCCGCGCTCTGGACCGCCACCACGGTCGTGACGGTGATGAGCCCCATCCCCAGACCCAGGATCATCCCGCTCTCCGCCGCATGGCGGAGCGGCGAGCCGACGCCCAGCCGCGTGAACAGGATGTAGCCGGTCGTGAGGCTGACCATCCCGGCGATGGCCAGGGTGCGATAGCCGAGGCGGTTCAGCACCCGCCCGCCGACGGTGCTGCCCAGGACCCAGCTCAGGCTGACGGGGGTGAGGACCGTGCCCGCCTGGATGGCCGTCCCCCCCAGCACGGCCTGCACGAAGAGGGGGAGGAAGGAGATGGCCCCGAACATGGCGACACCCGACAGGAACAGGCAGACTGTGGTGGTCGTGAAGATCCGGTGGCCGAAGAGCCCGAGGGGCAGGATGGGCTCGCGCACCCGGCGCTCGATCCACAGGAACGCGGCGGTGAAGACCAGGAAGACCGCGAGACCCGCCAGGCTCTCCGCCCCGAAGGGCCGGCCGGTCTTGCCCACCTCCAGGAGGGAGAGCATCAGGGCCATGATGCTGACGAGCAGGCAGGCGGCCCCGGCATAATCCACGCGCCGGCGCGTCCCCTCGCTGAGGAGACCCGAGAGCCCGACGACCAGCAGATAGTTGGCCGCCACACCCACGGGGACGTTCACGAAGAAGGTCCAGCGCCAGCCCAGGTACATCACGATGAAGCCGCCGATCAGGGGGCCGATCAGGGCGGAGATCCCCCAGACCGCCGCCAGGTAGCCCTGCATCCGGCCCCGCTCGTGCGGCGCGAAGACCTCTCCGAAGACCGCCTGCGACAGGGCAAAGGTCCCGCCCGCGCCGATGCCCTGCAGGGCGCGTCCGGCGATCAGGAAGACCATGCTGGTGGCCAGGCCGCAGAGGGCCGAGGCTCCCGTGAAGATCCAGATCGCCACCACGAACATCCTGCGCCGCCCGAAAAGGTCGGAGAGTCGCCCGAAGATGGGCAGGGCGGCCGTGGAGGTGAGCAGGTAGATGGAGAACACCCAGCTGAACAGGCTGAGGCCGCCCAGGCTGGCCACCACCGTGGGCATGGCGGTGCCGATGATGGTGCTGTCCAGGGCCGCCAGGGCCATGGCCATGTCCACGGCGGCGACGACGAGCCACTTCCTTCGATCCATGCCCAGGCTCGCACCGCACAGGACACCCCGCGCCGGCGCCGGGTGATCCTGGAGGCTCACACCTTCTCTGCGGTCTCGATGAACGGCTTGAACTTCTCGTACAGCTCGACCAGCTTGGCCTTGTAGTACTCCACATTCTCGTCGGGCTGCTTCGGGTCCCACTCGCTGGCCAGCTTCGCCGCCTCGTGAACCTTGACCTTCTTCGAGGTGCCGGCAACGTAGTAGGACACCTGGTCGCCGGGCTGATAGGGACGCTCCGAGCGCAGCGCCAGTTCGTAGGTCGCGGCCGGATTCCGGCGGCTCCCGCGCAGCTTGTCGCGATACGTCTCCAGCGAGTCCTGCAGCGTCTCGGTCTTCATGAACATGCGGACGTCGAAGGCGTGCTGCTCGAAGGCCTCGGCGTAGCGCCGGGTGAGGTCCCGGATCTTCTGCGGCTCGCCCTTGAGCAGGTGGACAAACATCTCCTCCATCCACTCGCGCTGAAACAGCTCCAGCCCGCGCGAGCGGAGGCCCGACCCCTTGATGCTGAGGCGCCCGTCGTAGTCCAGCAGGGCGTAGTTCTTCATCTTGTAGCTGAACATGGCCTGGTACCGCCCGTCCATCTCCAGGCTGATCCCGGCCGGCAGGATCTTCGTCAGCTCGGCGAGCAGCCGCTCCTCGTCCTCGGGCGTGCGCACGTCCGGCGGGGCCACGAAGTAGAGGCCGTCGGTGTCGATCTCGACCAGGCGCGCCCCGCGCTCCGTCAGCCAGGCCATCACCGCCTGGATCAGCTCCCGCCCCTTGGCCGTGACCTGGTTGGCCGCCGCGTAATCGTTGAAGTGGCCCATGGAAAAGCCCAGGTACCCGTAGAAGGAGTTGATCAGGATCTTGAACGTCGTCTGCAGGGCTTCGAAGTAGGCGCGGCCCTCCACCGTCTCGGCCGTCCGGGCCAAGCGCTTGGCTTCGACCCGGAAGGCCCGCAGGTCCGTGAGGAGCGTCGGGAAGACGCCCAGGCTGTCGCGCCGGGGAAAGGCGCCGAAGGCCAGCATCACCGACGGATACAGGGACGTCACGTCGCAGTGCAGGATCCGCCGGGCCACCCCCTGGTGCGCGATCTCGGTGTGGCCCCCCAGGACCTCTTGCGGGGGCTCCGGCGCGGGAATCGCCCGGCGCTGGCGCAGGTACTCGCGGATGAGGAGGGCGTCGATCTTGGTCGCGTTCCCTCGCAGGGCCACGTTCTGGTAGGAGAAGGGGAAGATCTGGGCCTGGGCGAAATAGCTCTGGCTCAGGATCTGGCTCACCCCGCGGGTCTCCCGCACGTCGTCCAGGGCGTAACGGAACAGCGTCTCCGGCTCGTGGTCGAAGTACCAGGACACCTGCTCCGGCAGGATGTAGGTCCTGGCATCCGTGGCCAGCCCGAAGTGCTTGGCGATCTCCTTCAGACCGTACCCCTCCAGCTCGCGGGCGGTCACGTCGTAGTGCTGGGCCAGCATCCAGGTGTCGATGATGTGGCGGCCGGAGACCTCGAACTTCTTGTAGGTGATGGCCCGCTCCGCGATCTGCATGCGCGAGGGGTGCCCCCGCAGCACCGCCCCGCCCCGTCCCAGCTGAAGCTTCACCTTGTGGCGGGCCGCGCGGGCCGCGATGTACTCCAGGTCGAAGCGGAAGAGGTTGTGTCCCTCCAGGACGTCGGGGTCCCGCTCCGCGACCAGGCGGATCAGCTCCCGGAGCATGTCGGGCTCGGCCAGCTCCGCGCCCGAGATGACGCGCTCCCAGCCGGTGCTGTCGGCCAGGGCAATGGCGGTGATCCGGTCCTCGGCCCGTCCTGCGTTCGGGAACTCGTACCCGGCGGCGCAATAGGTCTCGATGTCCAGTTGCATCCGGCGCAGCTCGCCGAACGGAAGCTCCAGGAAGTGCGTCTGCCCGGACAGCATCAGGTACTGCTGGACGGGGTCGGCGAAGAACAGGAAGGGGGCGTCCGGGGCGGTCTGTGCCTTGCCCGTGACCTTCGTGAGCTGCGCCCGGGCCTTCAGGGCGTCGCCCCAGCCGTGGAACAGGACCAGGAACCGGTACAGACCCTCGCCCGTCAGTCCTTCCACGTCGAAGCCCCCGGTCCATCCGGACAAGAAGTCCGTGCTGGCCAGGAGCACAAACGGGCGGAACGGGCGGAGCTCGGACTCGACCCGCCCGTCCTGCGTCCGCCTGAAGATCCGGATCCGATCGTCTCCCTCCGGCTCGAAGGCGAGCAGCCGCGGCGTGGGGTCGTGTCCGAACAGGATCGCGTTCTGATGAAAGGCCGGGGTCTCAAACATCATCGCGGGTCACGCGGGCGAGACAGGCGGGGCGCCCTCGCCGGGCTACTCCGGTTCATGGGCGCTGTCGGCCTCCACCGGCATGGACGGGTCCGGCTGGGGCGCGGCCCGCAGGATCTCCCGCGCGCGGTCGAGGTCGCTGTCGCGGACCAGGATGCGTCGGCGCGCCAGCGGACCCACCGTGTAGGTCGCGTCCACGGCGTACTGGTTCTCCGCCTTCAGGATGCAGGGGATGTCGTGCGCCTGGAGCAGGGAACAGATGATCTCGGCCTCGGTCGGGTTGTACACCTCGATGGCCGTGACGACGGGGTCGTCGAAGATCGGTTCGTCGGCCAGGTCCTCGCCTCGCGGTGGATCGGGGACGAGCGGGACATCGCAATCCGAGCAGCGTGTGACGCCCGCGACGTACTCGCTCCCGCAGACCGGACAGAACATGAACCGCTCGCACCTCAGGGTGCGGAACGGGCCCCGGCCGGGCCCAGGCCGTTCCGCAAGGTTGTCGCCAGTTGACGGTCGCTCCCCAGGCTCCCGTCTCTCGTGTCCCGGGCGATGGCCTCATCCAGCAGGACGCGCGCCCGCTCCCTCTGGCCTTTCCGGAGATGAAACATCGCCTGGCTCAGCAGGCTCGGACCCGGGTATCGCGCCATCAACCCCTGATAGGTCGCCAGCTCCTTTTCCGGGTCGTGATTGGCCCCGTGCGCCAGGCCCAGCCGGAGCGAGCTGCGCAGGTGAAGGGTCGTCCCCGGTCGTGCCGCGGCCTGCAAGGACTCAAAACCCCGGATGGCCTCGGCCATGTCGCCCTTTTCCTCGGCCAACCAAGCCTGATAGAATCTGCGGGTCAGCGGATCAGTCTCTCCGGCGACCCGCCCCTCCAGGGCATGGATGTTCTGCTGCCGGGCCCGTCGCTGGTGCAGGTAGACTCCCAGCGTGTTGGCCGGCCAGGTGGCGTAGGTCGAGGCTGCGACCCCGACCAGGCCGATGCAGGAGGAAAGGACCAGGACACTGAGCAGTCGTCGTGTCTTCGGCGTCACCGGGGTCTCCCCCGCAGCGTCCGTGACTGGACGAGGCCGCTTACTATACCATGCGCCCGGGGGGCGTTCGAGGGAAATTGCACCTCGGCGCGCGGCTCGGGAGGAAGAGGAGGGAGTCCGTGGGTCCACGATCATCACAGCGGGATGGGTTGGCGCCGCGAGGGCGCGGCGGGGACATTGTGTTTCCCCACATCGAGGCCTACCTCGACAGGCTCGAGACGACTCGCGACGCCGTGCTGAACGAGATGGAGCAACAGGCGACCGAGCGGGACTTCCCCATCGTCGGTCCCCTGGTGGGGCGGACCCTCTGCCTCCTGGCCCGGAGCATCGGCGCCCGTCGAGTCCTGGAGCTGGGGTCGGGATTCGGCTACTCCGCCTACTGGCTTGCCCGCGCCCTGCCGGACGACGGAGAGCTCATCCTCACCGAGACGTCCAGGGCGAACAGTGCCCAGGCCCAGGCGTTCTTCCGGCAAGGAGGCGTCCGGTGCCGTGTCCAGTTCATCGTCGGCGACGCCTTCGAAGCCCTCGAGCGGCTCCCCGGCGAGTTCGACATCATCCTCAACGACGTGGACAAGGAGCAGTACCCGGTGGCCTTCCACCGGGCCGTGCCGCGGGTCCGTCGCGGCGGCTACTTCCTGAGCGACAACATGCTCTGGGGCGGCCGGGTCGTCAGCGACGCTTCGCACCCGACGACCCGGGGCGTGCTGGAACTGACGCGCCTTCTGCTCCAGGCGCCCAATCTCTACACCGTGATCCTTCCGATCCGCGATGGCCTCTCGGTCAGCCTGAAGGTGGAATAGGCGAGGCATTCTGTCGCCCCCGACGAGCTCGCACCTCCGCCGACCAGCCCGAATCCACGAGGCTCCTGGGGGGAGGGGGGACGCGCGCCGGGACCCCGCAGCTCCTGCGGCGATCCGGTGTCAATTGGAACCGATGCTGACCCATATCCTACAGGGGCTGTCCATCCAGGCGACCCATACAAGGCTGAAGCCACTGGTATTCAAAGCATTTGCCCCGCCTGGCTTGCTGGAATAGGATTTGCTTTCGAGAGGTTCGGGCGAGTCTGCCTTCAGGCGGCGAGCGAGGGCCACAACTCCGGGGAGGACCGATGATCAGCATCAGCAAGCTCTTTTGCGGCGGGACGGCGGAAAGTGACGGGTTGCGGTACGGGCACGGCGGGCAGGGCCCCGCGGTCTCCGCCGGGGCGCCGCCCGCGTCCAGGACTGCGGCCGAGCGGCGGCCCGTGACCGTCTGGAACGTCACCCGGACCTGCAACCTGCGCTGCATTCATTGCTACACCGACTCCGAGGCCAAGAAGTACACCGGCGAGTTGACGACCGAAGAGGGGAAGGCCCTCATCCGGGATCTGGCCGGTTTCCAGGTCCCGGCCCTGCTCTTCTCGGGGGGCGAGCCCCTGGCCCGGCCCGACCTCTTCGACCTGGTGTCGTACGCCCGCTCCCTGGGGATGCGGCCCACCCTCTCCACCAACGGGACGCTCATCACCGACGAGGCGGCCCGCAAGATCAAGGAGGCCGGCTTCACCTACGTTGGCATCAGCCTGGATGGGATCGGGGAGGTCAACGACAAGTTCCGCGGAGTGGGCGGAGCCTTCGACCGGGCCGTGCGGGGGTTCAAGTCCTGCGTGACCGTGGGGCAGCGGGTGGGTCTGCGCCTGACGCTGACGCGGCACAACTTCCTGAACCTCCACCAGATCTTCGACTTCATCGAGCGGGAGCAGATCGATCGCGCCTGCTTCTATCATCTGGTGTATTCAGGACGGGGCGGGCAGATTGCCGAGGATGACCTGTCGCGGGAGGAGACGCGGCAGGCAATCGATATCATCCTGGAGCGGACCGAGGATTTCCACGCGCGTGGCCTGAACAAGGAGATCCTGACCGTGGACAACCACGTGGACGGAATCTACCTGTACATGAAGCTCCGGGAGAAAGACCCCGTCAGGGCGGAGCAGGTGCTGAAGCTCCTCACGTGGAACGGGGGCGGGATGTACAGCTCCGGCGTCGGCATCGCCGACATCGACTTCCTGGGCAACGTCCACGCCGACCAGTTCTGGATGCACTACACCTTCGGCAATGTGCGACAGCGGCCGTTCAGCCAGATCTGGACGGACACCTCGGATCCGCTGATGGCGGGATTGAAGAACCGGCGGGCCAGGATCAAGGGGCGCTGTGCGCCCGGCATCTGCAAATGGTTCGATGCCTGCGGCGGCGCCCTGCGGGTTCGCGCGGACCTGGTGTACGGCGATCCGTGGGCGCCCGAGCCTGCGTGTTATCTCACCGACGAGGAAATCGGGTTCACCCAGGAGAAGAAGGCGGCGGTCAAGGCGAACGGGCAGGATTTCCCCATGCCGGAGTTCTCTCGCCCGCCGAAGGCCGCCCCGCCGAAGGTCTTCGATGATCCGCCGGCGAGTGCATGCACCGGCGGGACCGAAGCCTGAAAAACCGGCCAATCAGCCGTCAGCTTTCAGCCATCAGCCGCGCACGATCGGCTGATCGCCGGCCGCTGCTCTGCTGCCCCCTACCCGGGAACGAAGTCGTTGACCACGATCTCCGGGAAGGCCGGCTTTTTCTTCAGCAGGCCGGACTGCTCCAGGATCCCCCCGGTGACCTCCACCGCCCGCTCCGTCGTCCTGCCGTGCGGGCTGAGGGCGGGCACGACGATCTTGACCCCAGTCAGCAGCGCGGCGGGTTCGAACCGCGACAGAAAGGGCTGGACCGTGGCGGCCACCGCCTCGGGCGGATTCGCCAGGGCCCAGTGGTTGGCCCGGTACAGCGCGCGCACCATCTTCCGTACCGTCCCGGGGTACTTCTCCAGGAAGTCTTGACGGACGACCAGGCTCCCCATCAAGAACTCGGGGAAGGATGGGTCCTCTCCCGCCGCATTGTTGACGAACAAGATGGCGTGACCCTGGGCCACCGCCATTTCCGGGAGTGGCACCACGCCGAGGGCCACGTCCGCCCGCCGCTCCCTCAGTCTGGCCGGCCACTCGGGGCCGCTCCCCAGGGAGACGAGCTTCACGTGGGCGCTGGAGTCCAGACCCGCTTTCCGCAGCCCGTACTCCGCCAGGTGCTGGGCCAGGGCGCCCTTTTGGTCCAGACCGATCGTGAGGCCCTTGAGCGCCCGGAACTTCTGAAGCAGGGGGCTGCTGGAAGTGAGCCCCCGCTGCATGGCCACGTCCCTGTGCATGGCCCAGTTGATGATGGGGCGGTTCAGGCCCGAGAACACGACGGCCAGTCGCTGCCCCACCTGAACTGCGGCCAGGACGGCGTCCCCGCTGGTGAAGGTGAACTCCACCTGGCCGGCGAGGAGCGCCCGGATCTCCAGACCCGCGCCTTGCGTGGCGATCCCCTCGACCTCCAGGCCCTCTTCGGCGAACAGGGAGAGCCCCTGGGCCAGGTAGACCGGCAGCATGGTCAGGGCCGTGACCGGGATGGCCAATCTGACTTTCTCGGCGGCGGCGCATGGGGCAGTCCACAACGCGGCCAGGATCAGCCACCAGACGAGGACTCGACCTTTCCCCGGCATGAACTCCTTTCTCCCGGCAGTCGGGAGATCACAGACCGGGCGGAGGCTCCGAGAGCCGCCCAACCCCGATGCGATCTGCTCTCGCGCCTGGGACATCGGGACTTCCATCCCTTCGAACGCCGCCAGCCACTCCGTGTCGCCGCCCGCCTTGGCGAGCAGCCGTCCCCTCCCGTCCCCCCTCATGGCGGGCGGGATGGATTCTATCAGCGGCGTCGTCCAGGGCGCAACAGCCTTCGTTCCCCCACGGCCCCCGAACATGCCCCGATACACGTTTGACGCGAACCGCCTCGGAACGTATAGTCCGTGCACGCGCACGCAGCAGGAAGGGGGGAGCCATGAAGGGCGTCTGGATGGTCGTGGCAGCACTGGTGCTTGGCGGATGCGCCAGCTTACAGTACGGGACCCCTCAGGCGACCGCAGAGCTGAAGGACGCGGGGGGGAAGGCAGTGGGGAGGGTGCGCCTTTGGGAGTCTGCCGACGGGGTCCGCATCCTGGCCCGGGTCCGGGAGCTCCCGCCGGGACAGCACGGAATTCACCTTCACGCCATCGGGAAGTGTGATCCCCCGGATTTCAGCACTGCCGGGGGCCACTTCAATCCGGCGGGGAGGCAGCACGGCCTGAAGAATCCGGGGGGGCCTCATGCGGGGGACCTGCCGAACCTGGATATCGCGGCGGACGGGCGGGGCGGGCTAGACCATGTGACCAGGCTGGTGACGCTGGCTCCCGGGCCGACATCGCTGTTCGGCCCCCAGGGGACTGCCGTGGTGATCCACGCCAATCCCGATGATGCGGTCACCGACCCAAGCGGGAGCTCCGGCGGACGGATAGCCTGCGGCGTTCTCAACAGGTGATCGGAAGATCGGGGGCGGGTCGGCCACTAACCGCTGAACGTGGGCAATCCCTGGGACGCCCATCCGGGCGGAGGGGATAGCGCCTCCAGGTGTGTCTCCCCTTGTTACTGGAACAGCCTCCGCAGCCAGCCGAAGAAGCCTCCGACCTGGTCCGCCAAGAGGACATCCCCGCACCCGCCGCGGGGCTCGCTCCCCGCGCGGAATGCCTCTTCGATCACGGTCCTGCCGCCGCACCAGATGGAAGCAGGACGACCCGTGTCGCGGTCCACGGCCGCCAGCACCACGCCGGCCGGCGGCTCGAAGCGACGGGGAGGGGCCTGGCGGATGGCCGCCTGCATCACGGCGGCCCAGACAGGAAGGGCCGCCTCCGCGCCCGTGAGACCCAGCGGGCTGCCGTCGTCCAGCCCGACCCATACGCCGATGGCCAGGTCGGGGGTGTACCCGACGAACCATGCGTCCCGCAGGCCATCGGTCGTCCCCGTCTTCCCTGCCGAGACATCCTGGAGCCCCCAGCCCGTGCTGGCACGTGCGGTCCCCCGGCTCATGACCCCCCGCAGGATGTGCGTGATCAGGAAGCTCGATTCGGGCGACGCGGCCCGCGTGGGCGGCGGGGCCGGCGCGGTGCTGGCCGCGACGGCCCGGGATTGCGCCAGGCCGAGTGTGGTCGGGGTGACCCGAACCCCCTGGTTGGCCAGGGTCGCGAAAGCGGATGTGATTTCCCAGAGCGTCACCTCCGACGTTCCCAGGGCCAGGGAGGGGACGGGAGACAAAGGGCTCTCGATCCCCAAAGCCTGCGCCACCCGGAGCACGCGATTCAACCCCACATCCTGGGCGACGCGAGCAGCGGGGACGTTCAGGGATTCCTCCAGCGCCCGGCGGACCGTCACCGACCCGTGGAAGCGGCGGTCGATGTTGTGGGGTGCCCAGGTCTCTCCCGCGGCACCGATCGCGGTCGGCTCGTCGGCGATCAGGGACGCGGGTGTGAGACCAGGCAGGCTGCCCTCCCGCTCTGCCTCAAAGGCCGCAAGGAACACGATGGGCTTGAACAGCGATCCCGGCTGGCGGGCGGCGCGCGTCGCCCGGTTGAACGGACTTTCCAGATAGCGGCGCCCGCCGACCAGGGCGCGTATGCTCCCGGAGGCCGGCTCGATGGCCACCAGCGCGGCCTGGAGGAGCCTGCCCTGTTCGAGGCCAGGTCGGCGTCGCTCGATTCGCTCGAGGCCATCCCGTATGGACCGCTCGGCGGCGCGCTGGAGTCTCGGATCGAGGCTCGTTTGGATGCGCACCTCGCCCGAGGGCGGCAGACTCACCCTGCGGGCGATCTCCTCGCGAGCCACATCCACGAAGTAGGGCGCCTGAACAAAGGTCCCGCCTGGTCGCCACCGGAGCGGGCGGGCCATCGCCTGACGGGCGGTCGCCTCGCTCACCATCCCCTGCTCGCGCATGGCCTGGAGGACAGCGTCCCGCCCGGCCCTGGCCCGGGCGGCTTCGCCGGAGAAGACCCGGTTGGGCGCGCGGATGGCCGATGCCAGCAGGGCGGCCTCATCCAGCTGGACCGCGGTCAGCTCTTTGCGCAGGAAATGGCGGGCTGCAGCACCCAGGCCATGGACGGCGACGCTGCCGTCCTGCCCCAGGTACACGCTATTCAAGTAAGCTTCCAGGATGCGGGTTTTCGGATACCGCAGCTCTAACGCCACGGCAATGCCCGCCTCGCGGAACTTCCTTCCCCACGTCCGTTCCGGCGAAAGGAAGAGGCTTCGGGCGAGTTGCTGGGTGATGGTGCTTCCGCCCTGGCGCACCTGACCGTGCCGCAGGTCGGATCTGGCCGCACGCAGGACTGCCCAGATATCGATGCCCCAGTGCCGGAAGAAGCGTCGGTCCTCGGTCGCCAGGACCGCGTTCACGACGGATCGAGGCACCTGACCGAGGGGCACCCACACCTGCGCCCGAGGGGCGGTCCCCTCCAGGACGGCGATCTCCTCTGACCCGGCGTACAGCCTGACCGTCGGCAGGATGTCGATATGGCGGTCCGGGAGGGGCCACTGCCACCCGATCCACGCCCAGGCGAGGCCGAGGCCAGACACCAAGGCGAGGACGAGCAGGATACCCTTCCGGCCAAGACCCGCTCCCCCACGCGAGAGGATTCGACGTACAAGCGGGGGTGGGTCTGGGCGAGGCGCTCCCTCTCTCACCGGTCTCCTCACGAATCCTTGCCAGCCACGCCCCACGAATCGCGCCGCCCGGCAGTGGCGATCGCGCCACGAAGCCGGCGCCGGCATATCCTTCTATCTATCCCGCTACCTGTCGTGGAGACCGGAGAGTGTCCCGGCAGCCGCCCCGGCGGTGCCGCCGATCGCCGCGCCCTTCCCGGCGCCGCCGCTGCTGGCTCCTCCAATCACCGCCTTCTCGAGCACGTCAGTGGTGGCATTGCGCTTGGACACCGCCCGGTTGGATCGGACACCCGTCTCATTCCGCGTTGCGCCGCCCGGGACCGCGGCCGCGGGCCCTGAGGTCGCCATGACGTTGCTTGCGTTCCCGGCCAAGTTTGTGACAACCAGACCCGTGACGAGCGCCGTCGTGATCGCCACGGCGATTCCCACTGTCGCCATCTTCCACGGGGTCCACTTCATCTGTCGTGCAGGATTCTCCACCCCCATCCTCCTCAGACCCTCCCCCCCCGGCTCGTTCACCCAGAGCGCCCGAGAAGGATCGGCCCGGGAAAGACCGTCCCACGTGTATATTTCCCTAGCGATGTGTGTCTTTCTCCGCCGGCTGGAATCCGTGGGTGCAGGGGTCTCGGGCGCAGGCCGTATCTCCTACGGGTCGATCTTCTTCACGATCGCCTTCAATTGACGCGGGCTGATGGGCTTTTCCAGAAACTCCGACACCTTCACCTTCTCCGCCAATGCCCGGACGTCTCGGCTTGCATCCGCTCCCACCAGAATGAGTGTGATCCCCGGATCGAAGGCGCGGAAGATCCGCACGAGGTCCCACCCGCTCATTGCCACGCCGTGGACCGGCGGCAGATCGAGGTCGATGATGGCGACAGCGTAGTGCGACTCCTTCATCTTCTTGATTGCCTGCCAGCTATCCCCAACCGTCTCAACGCTGCAGCCCTCGCCGCAAAGGGAGTCCTTCAACCCTTGACGGCTCGAGGGATAGGCATCCACGAGGAGAATGTTCTTCGGCACTGCCACCGCCCCCCCACTCCAACACAACCATGGTAGATCCCCTGGCGCTTGCCAGACTTTGACCAACAAATAAGCACCAGTTATGCCAATCCGACATGAGGCTCGGCTGACGGATTGACTTCCCGCATTCCATTGAACTTGTTGCAGTGTCTGGGATGGAGGCGGACGAAGAACAATTGCCACCCGGGTGACGTGGAAGGAAAACTTACACGAAGCCTGTAAATCTTACCGGAGATTGCGTGCGTGAATTGTTTGGCTGGCGGAGGGAGGAACCTCAGGTGGGAAGTGATGGGAGAGCCGGTGATCCGTGCCGCGGGGTGGAAATCCGTCGGCGACCGAACACCCCGCCCCCTGGATCGAGCAGCCGGCCAAAATACACGATGGCTTGTGGGAATGCCGGCCGGAGCACTCCTCCAATATTCAGGATTGGCCGGCGTGAGCCGGACCGGCAACTCGCCCTGCACCTCTCACCAGCGCACCCTCGCACGAGGTCCCTGCCCCTACATCACAGCCGGATCGGCGCGCGGCATCCGGCTGAACTCCTCCGTCCACAGTGGGTCACAGAGCTTTCGACCGTCACGCAGGATGGCGCGAGAGGTGTGGAACCGGACGCCGTGAGGTTGCACCTCAGCCGGAATGTCCGCGACCCTTCATGCACGCGCGGTAGGCCTCTACCGCGCGAGCGTCCTTCTGGTTTGCCTCATTGAGGCCATACAAGGTCCCTGCCGTGGCCCCGACGATGCCGCCGATGGCTGCCCCCTTGCCGGCCCCGCTGCCGCCACCCGCGATCGCCCCTCCGGCCGCTCCCACGCCGGCGCCGAGGGCGCCGCCGATGACCGCCTTGGTGAGCACGTCCTTTGTCTTGTCCTCCGCCGAACCCGCGGCCGCCGACTTTGCGTACCGATTACACGCCTCGACATCCGAGACGGGTGGCGTCGCGGCGGCACGAGCCACGGGTGTCTGCGCTGGCGCGGCGGGGCGCGCCTGCGCCACTCTGGGCGCCGAGCCCCCAGATTTCGCCGATTCCACCTGCGCCGGCCGGGGAGGGGACTGATCGTTCCCATCACGGGTCCAGTTGCCGACCACCATACCCGTTATCACGGCTGTGGTGACCACCACCGCCAGCCCGATCGTCGCCATCTTCCAGGGATTCCATTGCTCCATCGGAATGTTTTCCCCCTTCTTTTCTTCTCGCCGATACGGTTCAATCCCGGTTTGACCGGGAAGACCGGAGCCCATCGGTCGCTCCATCCTGGTACCCACCCGCGCGAAGTAGCGCGTGCGGCCTGGAGCATGCCCCATCGACCAACCTACAACAGATGTCTGGAGCCCTTGGAAAGGCAAAGCGGGCGTCCGAGGGGAGGGAAAACGCTTGCGCTTCGGGACGCCCGCCTTGTGGTGAACAGAAGCCTAATGGACGTCCGCGCACCAAACGACAGTGTGGCGGACATCAGGGCCCTCGAGTCCCCTCACGGGCTGAGGGGTGGAGGGCACTTCATCTGCTCGAGCCATCGAGGCGACGAACAGCGTCGCAAACAGGCTCGCAGACACCAATAACTTCACAGGGTCAACCTCCCGAATGTTGAATGCGCTGATTGTGACTGCGACGCACCGATACTCCATGCGCCGCAGCCTACGAGGTTCTCTGAGCCCATGCGGCGCCGGCTCGCAGACGCGGCACCACCCCTTCTCTGGCTCGATTCGGTTAACTTCATCGGCCGAACACAGCCTGACCGCCCGATCTACTTCTTCTTTCGACCCGGATCATCCCTGAAGATCCTGTCGCCCAGGAGGTAACCCCCCAGGAGGCCCACCGGCCCCCCGATGGCCGCCCCGAGGGCGGCATTGCCGGCCGCCGCACCAAACAGCGCACCGCCTGCCGCCCCGCCGGCGCCGCCGACCAGCGCGCCTTTTTCGCGTGCCGTGAGACCCGCGCAGCCCGCGGTGGCTACCGCCACCAAGAGGACGAGAACGACCAGACCCTTCATGGCACGAGCACTCCCTCCCTCTCGACTCCGGGTGTTCGCACGGCCTTGTGGTTCGCTGGCCTGCCGCCAGACACATAGACAATGGAGATTGCCGGGTTGTAGGCACGGAAGATACGACCGAGATCCCAGGGGGTTACCGCGACCCCGTGAACGGGAGGCAGATCGAGGTCGATGACTGCCACATCATAATTGCTTTCTCGCATCTTCTTTATGGCCTGCCAGCTATCAACAGAGGTCTCGACCATGTAGCCTTCCCCAACGAGCGAACCCCCGAGTCCCTCCTGCCGCTGGAGATCGCCCTCCACAAGAACCAGAGCCTTTTTCGCCATGACCGGTATCCCCTTTCTGGATTTCTGGAGCGATCCGGGCGAAGGGTGCTCTTCCTCGGACCGCGTTCCGCTTCGAGAGGCCGCATGGGCAACAGACATGCCACATGATACGGTACGCTTGGCTCGAAAACGGAAACGCCAATAAATATTGGATATTCCAGGAGCACTGGATGGAAGGGGACTGGGCGCGGCTGAGACGATCCCGGCAAGAAATACTGTAAGAATTACATGACCTGAGGGTAAGGGTTACATGGCTGGAGGTGCGTTTCCTATACTCCAGGTCCCTCCTCTTCAGAGAAGCTTCATGAGACCTGAAACTCGGAACCAGTTCAACCTTTCCACAAATCAAGCTCGGCGGCAATTAGCACTGATCCGTCTCCCACGCCAGACACTGAGGTGGTGAATCGATATTGAAATATTGAAGATGGTATGAAATTGGCAATCGCGACCAGCCGACTCCTGTTAAGCCAGTCACCACAGGGGTAGAGCGAAATGCCAAACACAACGGGGAGGAAACCTACCATGAGGAACATGAGAAGCCTTACGAAGGAAGCGGTACGATGGGTGGTGATTCTGGGGTTGGCTGTGGTAACCGTGCCGTTTCTGGCCGACCTCCAGTCTCCGCTGAGTCACGGAAAAGCCGGCGTCGCCTACGCGAAGGGTGGTGGAGGAGGCGGCGGTGGTGGTAACGGTGGCGGCGGTGGCGGCGGTGGCGGTAAAGGTGGTGAGGGCGCGAGCGGCTCCGAGGGCGGCCGCGACAGCGGTGGTAGCAGCAGTGCGAGCGGGGGTGGCCGCGACAGCAGCGGTGGTGCCAGCGCGAGCAGCGATGGGCGCGATGGCGGACGCTCCGGCGGCAGAGGTGGTGAGGGCGGTTCCCGTGGAGGCGACAGTGCCGGACGGGGCGGGGATGTTGGTGGCCGGTCGAGCAGCCAGGCCAGCGCCACTGGCCAGGATGGCTCCCGCTCCTCCAGCAGAGGGCGAGATGGCGATGGAGACCGCGACAGTGGCCGGGACCGAGGACGTGACGGAAAGAGCGTCGGGAATGCTGTCTCCGCAGCCGCCACATCCACCGCACGATCGGGCAGGGAGGGCGCTCAGCGGGCCGGGTCGCGTAACCTCGGCCAAGCCGTGAGTTCCGCGGTTCAGAGTGCTCAGCGGAATCGCGACCGGGATCGAAATCGCGCACCCAACCCCCAGGCTTCGAGCGTCAAGGTTCACGGGTCAGAGGTCAAGGTGAGAGGGGCCATCACCGATGACCAGCTCAGCGCGCTCCTTGGACAGCTTCAGGCCGGAGCGGTCCGTGAGGTGAGCATCCGGAATGCAACCCTCACGCCGCAACAGTTCGATGCGCTCGTGGGCGCCCTGCCGAGCATCACGGGGCTCAAGGAGGTCAGCGTCCGCAACGTCTCCCTCACCCCTGAGCAGTTCAGTACGCTCGTGGGCTCCCTACCAGCCGGACTCAAGGAGGTAAGCATTCGAGGGGTCACGCTGACACAGGAGCAGTTCGATGCGCTCGTCGGCAGCCTTCAGGCGGTCCCTGGGATCCGGGAGGCGGAGGTCAAGGCCGTCGTGGACGGCCAGAAGGTCGAGGCGAAGATCGAGAATAACCAGGCCAAAGTAGAGAACGAAGCCGAGGAAGCTGGCGAGGCGGCCGAAGAAGCGGCCGAGGCCGCGGCCCAGGGCCAGGGTCCGGCGACCGGTGGCGGTGGGGCGACCACGAGCAGCGCCGGTTCCGAGGGCAGCATGGTAGCCCCCGCCGGGGATCTCAGCATGCGATAGGCTGGAAGTCGGATCTGGGGAGAGGGGCCCAGAAGCCCCGGCCCTTCTCCCCCGCGTCCGTCCGCGGATCTGTACAGGAGTCTCGACCTCTCGACACATCGAGACATGCGAGGAATCGGGAAGATGATGAATTCAAGGAGAAGTGGGTTCCTCATTCTGGCAGCGTTCGGTCTGGGTCTTGGTCTCCTCGCCACCGGCTGCGCCAGCACATGGTCGAAGATCGGCAACAGCGTCGCCGCGCAGCGCGCATATGCTGAAGGATTGGAGCGGTACAAGGCGGAAGACTATGCGGGCGCGATCCCACCGCTCCAGCGCGCCCTCAGTCTGGACAGCAGCCTGGATGAGGCGGCTGCCCACTTGGCCTGGAGCTATTACCATATCGGGAAATACTCAGAGGCCACCGACCAGTTCAAACAGACGCTGACCAGGCAGCCCAAGTGGGAAGGCCTCTACGACGGCCTGGGATGGAGCCGGTACCGGGTGGGCCGGTACCATATCGCCCTGAAGGCGTTCAATCAAGCATTGGACTTGGAACCGAGCTATCGGGACGCGGCGGTAGGGCGCGCCTTTACCTTGTTCGAGCTGGGCCGGTATGCAGAGGCCCGTCCACACCTGGAGCGCCTCACCCGCGAGAGCGAGGGTAACGGGCTGCGAAGTCCGGCGCATGATCTGGATGGACTGCGGAGCAGGCTGGCCTGGAGCCTCTTCCACCTGGGCGAATATGACCAGGCGCGGGCTCAGTTCACGAGGGGTGTCGCGTCACATCCCGACTGGTACGGCCTGCATAACGGGCTGGGGTGGAGCTATCTGAAGCTCGGCGACAAGGCGCGGGCCCAGGCGAGCTTCAAGCGTGCCCTGGAGCTGAAGCCGGACCTGGGGGATGCCAGGGAGGGATTGTCGCTGGCGAGCCGTTGATCGTCCGAAGCGGCGGTGATGCGAGATGCCCGAGTCCTGCCCCGGCATTTCCGCTTGGGCGGCCGGGGATGTGGCATGGGTGCCGCCTGGCCTATGGGTTGAGACTCTTCGACAGTTGTTCCGCCAGGACCTGTGCTTTGTCGGCCAGATTGGAGGCCCTGAGGAAATCCTGCCCCGAGAGCGCTTCCCTGGCATTGACCAGGAAGCTCTGGATGGTCGAGAAGGTGTCGCGCTGATCCTTGGTCAGCTTCCGCTGATCGATCTGATTGATGATCTCCTCGGCCTTCTGGATTCGGGCGGTGGACTCGCGCTTCATCCGGTCCTCGTCCTCTCGCCCCACCTGCGGTGACAGCACTGCGGGTGGAGGGGTGGGAGGGGGCGGCGCCTGTTCCTTGATCGGAGGTGGCGGCGGGGCCGGCGCCTTGGTTGTGGGCGGAGGAGTGGGCGGAGGAGCTGGCGGCGGGGCCGGTGTCGGCGCTGGTGTTCTCGTCACGGGCGGCGCGGGTGCCGGCTTCTCAGGGGACGGCCGAATGGCCTCTTTCCTGGCCGGAGGGAAGTGAGGAGGTGGTGGCGAGAAGACGCTTCTCAACTGGGCACACCCCTCCACGCCGATGGCGATGAGGAGAACGACGCACGCCAGTTCTGTGGGCCGCACGTGGGAGTTCCTCCCCTCTGGCTGGAGGTCTGTGCTGTCCGGAGACTCGGCCTACCCCACGGGCAGGCGGAGACTCATGGTTGTCCCCCGCCCGACCTCGGAGGAAACCTCGATGGCACCGTCATGGAGCTGTACGATGCGGTAGACCAGGGAGAGCCCGATCCCGCTGCCGTCTGGCTTTGTCGTATAGTACAACGCAAAGATTTTGTCCACATCTTCCGGCGGGATCCCCACGCCCTCGTCGGCGATCGTCACCCTGACGACCTCCTCGGTGTCCCGTGTCGTCCTGATCCGGACGGTCCCTCCCTTGGGCATGGCCTGGCAGGCGTTCAGGAGCAGGTTCAGGAAGGCCTGGTGCAGCAACTCCTCGTCAGCAATGATGGGGGGGAGGGGTGATTCCGGCTGGAAATCAAAGCCTATCCCTGCCTTCTGCCATTCCACCTCCAGAAGGGCGATGATACCCTGCAGGAGCGCATTCAGATCCACCGACTTCAACGCCAGCTCCTGCGGACGAATGAACTTCAGGAAGCCCTGCAGCGCCCGGTCAAGCCTCCGGATCTCGTTGCCGATGACCTCCAGGTTCTCCTGGACCCCCTCGGAGGAGGGCCCGAGCTTCTCCTTGAGGAGCTCCAGATGGATCATCATGGCGTTCAGCGGGTTCCTGACCTCGTGGGCCACCCCGGAGGTGAGGCGGCCCAGCGCCGTCAGCTTGGCCGAATAGCTCACCAGGGATTGAAGCGTCTTCAGGGAATCCAGGTCCTTCAACAACACCATGGCCCCCATGGTCATGTGGGCATCCCGCACGGAGAATGTCGAGACCAGGAACTCGCGGGGCTTTCCGTCCCGATGCAGGCTGATGGTGACATTCCTGGAGCCCACGTTCTGGGCGAAGACGCGTTCCATGAGTTGGCGCAGGGGATGGGTCGGGTCGAGGACCCCTTCCAGCGGCCGCCCGACGACGTCCTCCATGCTGTGTCCCAGGACAACCTCCGCCGCCTTGTTGAAGAAGAGGATCCGGTGATCCTGGTTGAAGAAGACGAGCCCGTCCTCGAGTTGATCCACCACCTGGTGAAGGTCCACCCGGTCACTCAGCATCCTCAGGCGATCCGACTGGAGCTGCTGGCCGAGGAGCTGGAGCTCGGAGGCCAACTCTTTGAATTCATCCCCCTGGGCGAGATCGCCGCTGACCTCGAACTCCCCTCGGCGCATCCGCTCCATCTGCCGGGTGATGCTGCGGATCGGCTTCAGGGCCAGGTTGATCAGCCCCATGGCCACCAGCCAGGCCAGGGGAAGGGACAACCCGGCCAGGACAAGACCCCGCTGCAGAGAGGCATTCAGCTCCCGCCGCAGGAGACTGGTGGAGAATCCCAGGCGGACACTCCCGAATGGCCGGTCGTTGAGGTTCAGGGGTAGCATGGCCTCGTACACCACACCCCCCTCGTACAGCGCCCAGAACCGGTTCAATGCGTTGACGCCCAGGAGTTCCCCCAGGGTTGACCGCTGAGGGATATATGCCCCCTCCTTGGCGGGCTCGCTGTGCAGGATTGCGCGGTCGGCCAGATCCGCCAGGAATACATACACCAGATCGGGAGAGTACCCGACGCTCGCCTCGATGAGGCTTCGCAGCTCCGGGTCCCGCTTCAGGACCTCCCAGGGCTTCTCGCCTTGTCCTCGAGCCAGAGAGCGGCTGCTCTGCGAGTAGATCTGCCTGGCCACCAGTTCAGCCTGCCGCGAGGCCTCCAGCACCGTGACCCGCGTGAGCTGGGACAGGTGGAGGATGCTGGTGGTGGCCACCACCATAAAGGCGAGGAGCGTGACGCCCAGGGTTTCCTTGGCTTTCAGGCTGAACCGCACCGTCACACCCCGTACCGGTGGAGCTTGTTGTGCAGGGTCTTGACGCTGATGCCCAGGATCGAAGCCGCCCTGGCCTTGTTGTTGTTGACGGACGCCAGGGTCTTGAGGATGAGGGTCTTTTCCGCATCCTCGACGGTGACCCCGAGGGGGAAGGTCACGACGTCGGAGCGCTCCTCTCCGGCGGCGTGGGTGAGGTCCGGAGGCAGGTGCTTGGAAGAGATCAGCTCGTCTTCGCAGATGATCACCGCGCGCTCGAGCGTGTTCCGCAGCTCTCGCACGTTTCCCGGCCAGGGGTGGGCCAGCAGGCTCTGCAGGACCGGCTCGTCCACCGAGCGGATCCGCTTCTCGTACTTGGCGTTGAACTCCTCCAGGAATGCCTGGATGAGCAGCGGGATGTCCTCGCGCCGTCCCCGCAGCGAGGGCAGCGGGAGCGTGAAGACGTTCAGACGGTAGTAGAGATCCTCGCGAAACGCCCCCTCCTTCAGGGCTTTCAGCGGATCCCTGTTGGTGGCGGCCAGCACCCGGACATCCACCTGCATCTCCACCTTCCCCCCCAGGCGGCGGACCGTCCCGTCCTGGAGGATCCGGAGGAACTTCGCCTGGGTCGCCGCGGCCATCTCCGCGATCTCATCCAGGAAGAGGGTCCCCTCGTGGGCCAGCTCGAAGCAGCCCGCCCGCCGCTCCAACGCCCCGGTGAACGCCCCCTTGTCGTGGCCGAAGATCTCGCTCTCCAAGAGGGTCTCCGGGATGGCCGAGCAGTTGACGGCCACGAAGGGGCCCCTGTTTCGTGGGGATAGCTCGTGGAGGCAGCGAGCCACCAGTTCCTTCCCGGTCCCGCTCTCTCCCGTGATCAGAACGGGTGCCGTCGTGGGGGCGGCCAGATCGATCAGCCGGTAGATCTCCTGCATGGCCGGGCTCTTGCCCACCAGCTTTCCGAGTCCCCACACCTCCTTCAGCCGGCGCCGCAGGACGCTCACCTCCCGGAGGGTCTCCCCCTTCTCCAGGGCCTTCTCGATCAGGATCCGCAGCCGCGGAACGTCCACCGGCTTCGTCAGATAGTCGTACGCCCCGTCCTTCAGCGCGGCGACGGCCGTCTCGATCGTCCCGTGCCCGGTGAGGATGATGACCGTGGTGAAGGGCAACTCGCTCTGGAGGGCCTTGAGAAGCCCCAGCCCGTCCAGCCGGGGCATGAGCAAGTCGCTGACCACGACGGTCGGGAGGAAGGCCAGGGCCGTCTCCAGGGCCTCCTGTCCGTCGGAGGCCTCCCGGACCTCATAGCCTGCACCGGCGAGGAGCATCTTCAGCGCCTGCCGCGAGGAATTGTCGTCGTCGGCAATCAGGATTCGATGGGCCATGTCGCCTCCTCTGAGCACTTATCATACTCCGGTAGCCCGGCATCGGTCTCCCGGAAAATTGGAGGGCACCGCTGGGGCGACAATCGCCTTTCTCGGCAGATCCCGACGGGGCGAAAATGCCTGTGAATGAAGGCCCTCGGCCCGCGGCCGCGACCGGATCGGGGACGGCTGGCACACGGCAGGCGACGCCGGAAGGGCGGCTGCCAGCCTGGGAGGCAGGGGGACTCACGGTCCCGGTGAACGGGAAGCGTGGCAGGGCATCCGCGGGCCGGCAGAGCGTGGGGCAACCGAACTCCGGCCGGGAGCCGGGCTCAGGCAGGCCTGCCCATCCGACAGATTTCCAGCGGTCGCCAGCCGAGGACCTCCCGGGTGCAACACGGGCGCCCGGCGGGTATGGGCAGTTCAGGAAGGGGCCTGCAGTTGATGCTTTTCGATGCGGTACCGCAGGGTTTCCTTGGAGATTCCAAGGAGTTGCGCCGCCCGCGCCCGGTTCCACCCCGCAGCCTGGAGGGCCTCCGTGATGAGGTGACGCTCCACATCTTCCAAGACGATGCAGCCGCTGGAGAAGTCCACCTGCACGGGCGCGCCGGGCTTGACCACGAGAAGCGACTTGGCCTTCATCACCGCGAGCCCCAGGTGTTCGGGCTGCAGCCGGGAGCCTCCGTGCAGGAGCACGGCTCGCTCGATCACGTGCGCCAGCTCACGGACATTGCCTGGCCAGGGGTATTCGAGGAGCAGTTGCTCCGCCTCCGGGGAGAGCGTGACCGGCGAGAGGCCGTACTGTCGCGTGCAGCGCTCGAGGAACTGCCGCGCCAGCAGGATGACGTCTTCGCCCCGCTCGCGGAGCGGCGGGATCTCGATGGTCAGCGCCTTGATCCGGTAGTAGAGATCGGGTCGGAAGGCCCCCTCGGCGATGGCCGCCTCCAGGTCTCGATTCGTCGCGGCCAGGATCCGGGCGTTGAAGGACTTGGTGCGCAGGCCCCCCACGCGGCGCACCGCCTTCTCCTCGATGGCCTTGAGGAGCTTCACCTGGAGGACGGGATCCATGTGCCCGATCTCGTCCAGGAACACCGTGCCCCCATCGCCGGCCTCGAAGAGGCCCGGCTTCGCCGCCCGGGCGTCCGTGTAGGCTCCCTTCTCATAGCCGAACAGCTCCGCCTCCAGCAGGGTGGTCGGAATGGCCGCGCAGTTGATCTCCACGAAGGGGCCTGAGGCCCGGGGACTCGTGGAGTGAAGCGCCCGGGCGACCATCTCCTTGCCCACCCCGGTCTCCCCCTGGATCAGGACGGTCGGCGCGCCGCCTGCTCCGGGCGCGTCCAGGGCGGCGATGCGTGCGATCTGCTGCCGGAGGGCACGCATGCACGGGGCCTCGCCCAGGATCTCGGCGAGGTGTCCGCCGGTTTCGTCCCGGGCCTTCAGGTAGGACAGTTCCTGTCGCATCCGCTGGTGGGCCAGGGCCTTCTCCACCACCACCATGAGCTCGTCCAGGTCGAGGGGCTTCGTCAGGTAGTCGAAGGCCCCCCGCCGCATGGCCTCGACCGCCGAGGCCACGGAGGCATGGGCCGTCATCATCACGACCTCGGTGGCGGGCGATACGTCGCGGAGCTTTTTGAGCACCTCCAGCCCGTCCATCTTGGGCAGCCGGATGTCCAGCACGGCGACGTCGGGGCTCGCCGTCTCGACGAACTGGAGACCTTCTTCTCCGGAGCGGGCGATGGCCGCGGCATACCCGTGACGCTCCAGGTAGACCACGATGGAATCCCCCAAGATCGTTTCATCCTCGACCACCAGTACCAGCGGCGGCATGTCTCAGACCTCCTGGGTGGGGGGGAACGTGACACGGAAGGCGGCGCCGCCCTCCGGTGGATTGGAGACCTCGATGCTTCCGCCCAGGGCCTCGGTGAACTTCCTGGCAATGGCCAGTCCCAGCCCGGTCCCCTGCGCCTTCGTGGTGTAGAAGGGATCGAAGATCCGCGAAAGATGCTCGGCTGGGATCCCGCCACCGCTGTCCTGAACGTGCGCAAAAATCCGGAGGGTCCGGTCCGGACCCTGCGTCGTGCCCGTGCGAACCGTGATGGTCCCCCCGCTGTCGGGCAGCGCCTCGACGCCGTTCCCGAGCAGGCTCAGGAATACCTGCTCCACGAGCATGGCGTTTCCCCGGAACGGCGGCAGATCCGGGGCAAGCTCTTTTGTGAGCCGGAGCGACGCCTTGGCGAGGCGGCCGGCCATGAGCTGGAGCGCCTCCTCCAGGACGGTGTTGAGGTCCAGCAGGGCGCAGGGCCGGTCTGCCGGGCGGACGAATTGCAGCAGCTCCTTCAGCCGCGTCTCGAGGCGATCCACTTCGTTCATGATGTTGGTGAGGTTCTTCGGCGCCGTGCCGGGGGATTGACAGTCCCGGCAATCCAGCCCGGCCACCTGGGCCGAGGCCCGGATGTTGGCCAGGGGGTTCCGGATGCCGTGGGCCACCGCCGTCACCACTTCCCCGATGGCTGCCAGCCGCTCGGCCTCCAGGAGCTGGGCCTGGACGGCCCGGAGTTCCTCGTTCGCGGCGATCAACTCCTGCGTTCGCTGGGCCAGGTCCCGGTGCTGCTCTTCCAGACGGCGGCCCGCCCGGCGCACGATCCAGAAGAGCGAGAGGTACAGGAGGATGCCGCCGGCGACGGCGGTGGTCACCACGGTGATCTGGCCGCGACGGATGCTCGCAATGACCTGGGTGGGCATCTTGTAGGTCTCGACGACGCCGACCACCCGGGAACTCCCCGGAAAGATGACGGGGACGTACACCTCGACGAGCTGGGTGAAGGCGGTCCGCTCGTACACGTTCTCCTTCTTCTCGGCGTCGGTGTCGAATTCCAGGTTGACCGTGGTCCGTCCGGCGAGGGACTGCACGAGGTGGGGGTTATCCAGGAACCGCTCGCCACGCAGACGCGGCTCGTCGGACCAGACGACCGCAAGCGTGGCATCGTAGATCTTGACCCGGACGATCTCCGGCATCGTGACCGTCCCGTGGTACAAGTTCTGGAAGTGGGCCTGGGCGCTTGGGGTTGTGGGGTCGACAAAATCCGCGGGGCTCAGGTGCTGGAGCGCTTCGGTGCGGATGAAGTCCGCCGTGGTCCCCCACTCCCGGTCCAGGAGGTCCTTCCGGAGGTTGTAGGAGATGACGAGGGAGAGGGCCAGCGTGATCAGCCCGATGACGAGGAGACTCAGGAGGGCGAACTGCCGGATCAGTGTCCTGCCGGCATGCGGTTGCGCGATGGACCGTGTGCGCAGGAGCGAAGAGACTTGAGAGGCAGACTCCGGACTGCCGGCGGCCTGACCGACCGGCGCGCCGGCGGATGGCCTCCAGCCCCTGTATCCCGTGGTTCTCTCCGTGGAGGGGATCGCTGTGGATGGGGGCGGTGTCGCCAGGAATTCTTCCCCCCGTGAGGCTGCCCCCGCCTTGATCGTGCTCATCACGGCACCTTGCGCCCCCGCGAGACAGACCCGGCTGGGGACTTTCCTTGGCTCCGGGAGAGCCAGTCTGGAGGAGGTCCACCGTTCATCGGCTCGCACCCGGCCTTCAGCCCCGATGTACCCGGTGACAAATCTTAGCATATCTGTGGAGAACCCGCATCGGGTGAAGGGACTTCGGGGTTGAAGATCTCCAGCACGACCCGATCGGTCAAGTCCTCCTCGAACACGATCCCCAGGGCCCAGCCCGTCGAATCGGCGTGTGGCTTGGTCCAGACCACCCTTCCCACCACGCCCCATGCAAGAGACTGATGAGGTCGCAGACTCACGCGAACCACAGCGCCGGGAGCCGTCGGCTTCGCCAGGCGCAGGCGCATCCCCCCGGCGCTCAGATCCTCGGTCTCGCCAAACCCGGGACCCTCCGCCGACCCCACCGGTTGCATCACCACGGGGACCCGCACCTGGAGTCGAGGTTGATCCGTGCGTCGCCGCTCAGGGGCCACGGCGTCTCCTCTGCGTGATCTTCACGATCCCGCCTGGTCGAGTCCGTCCCGGGCGTCGGCGAAGCTCGGCCGCAACGCCAGCGCACGCCGGAAATTCGTGGCCGCCTGGCCCCGATCACCCAGACGGAGATGCGTCCAGCCGAGGCCGTTATGGAGCCCCGCCCATGCGGGCCGGGCTGCCAGCCCCTTGAGGAATTGCTCGCGAGCGCGAGTATAGTCTCCCAGATAGAAGAGCGTCCAGGCCAAGCGTGCCCGAACCTCGTCGGCATCCGGCAACAGGCCCTGGGAGGCGCTTCCCTCGCCCTCCCCGGTGAGGCGCTCCAGGTGTGGAAGCGCCTCCGCGTAGCGGCCCAGCTCGAACAGAGAATACGCGATCCCCACCCTGGCGCTCCGGTGGCGGGGAGCCAGGGCCAAAGCCTGCCGGAACGCCTCCAGGGCAAGATTGTACCGATTCACCTGGAAACGGCTCCAGCCGAGGCCGTCGTATAGCTCCGCCTGACCTGGTTGGCGGACGAGGACCTGCCGGAAGTGCAAGGTGGCATCAAGGTACTGGCCGCTCTGGTGCAAGCTCCAGGCGAGACGCGCCTCGGCGTCATCGAAGTCGGGTTCCAGCTCCAGGGCGCGCCGGAACAAGGGGATTGCAGCGGAGTATTCTTTGGCCTTGTACCGCTCGAGCCCGTCCGCATAGCTCCTCTCTGCCTGGGACCGCTCCCGGGGTCGGGCGAGCGACTGGGCGAGGGCGCCGGTGCCGCCATTCAGCAGCAGGACGAGCTGCAGGCCGAGCAGGACTGCCACCTGCCCGAGCCATTTCCCCTTCACTCCGACCATCACGAATTTTCCCGTCATTGTCGTGGTGTGGCGGCAGCTATGATCCCGAGATCGCGATCCTCGGCCTCCGCCTCGCGGCGGTGCGCCTCCACATCGAGCGCCCGGAGTGCCGCCTCCCGACCCCGGACTTCCAGTTCAAGGCCCTGCTGGCCTCTGTGATCGGGACCGAAATTCGGCGCCTGCCCGCTGCCCGTCGCAGGCTCCCCCATGCCACGGCCTACGTGGTCATGGCCCGGACCACCTGCGCGCGCACCGTCCTGGCTCCGGCTCTCGCCGCGGCCCCCGTGGCCCCCCTCGTACCCCACGCTTTCCGAGCCGCGCGCCCCATCACCGTCGCCACGTCCGCTCCCGGAGCCGTCGGGCCCGCCGCCTCCGTCCCCTTTCCCTCCGGCGCCGTTGCCTCCGCCGCCGCCACCTCCCCCGTCTTTGGCGTAGGCGATCCCGGCCTTCCCGTGGTCAAAGACAGACCGCAGATCGGTCAGGAGCGGTACGGTCAACAGGTACAGCAGCATGATTGTCAGGTGTCCCACGGGCCTCTTCATCGGCTCGTCTCTCCCCATGGTGATGCGCTATCCGTGTGAGATAAAGTCGGTGGGAACTTCCTAGGCAGGCAGGAAACCTTCGTCGTCCAGAACCGTCATTCAGCCTAGTTGGTTCCCCGAAGTGCTTCTTATCTGCAACTTGTAGCGGAGGTGGATCCGCGTGTTCAGCGGGGTGGCAGGGCGGACAGAAGCAGGAGGGCTCGCCGGAAGGCCTGGGCGCCAACTCTCCATGGCACTCGACGTGTCCTCCGTTCCCACCATCGGGTCCGCTTGAATTCGAAGATCGGCGATCGAATCATCTCGCGATCCCTGCCTGTCCTTATGGTGCGATTGCCCCAGAACCACCCGACGTGATCTGCTTTGGGTTGAGCAACTGCCAGGGCGACTGCCGGAGGCTGGTGAGCCCGGAGGTGGCTGACCCACCGGAGAAGCCGGTGCTCGGCGCCGGCGTCACTCGGTCCAGCAGCCGATGGCTGACGGCGTAGTGCACGAGTTGCGCGTTACTCTTCATGCCCATCTTTTCCAGCGTCCGGTTCCGGAAGGTGCTGATGGTCTGGACGCTGAGATCAAGCTCCTGCGCGATCTCCTTGAGCGACTTTCCCATGCCGAGCATACACAGAAATTGGTGCTCGCGCACGGAGAGAATCTGGTGGAGGGGACGGTCGGTCTCGGTCACCAGGTGCGAGGCGAGCTTCTCGGCGAGGGCGGCCGTGATATGCCTCCCCCCCGTCACGACCTTGCGGATGGCCTGGACCAGCTCCTCCGTGACATTCCCCTTGTTCAGATAGCCGGAGGCACCGAGTTTCAGCGCTTGCACCCCGAACTGATCCTCCGAATACACGCTCATCACCAGAACCGGCAGTTTGGGGTATTCGTGCTTCACCTCCTTCAATGCCTCCAGCCCGCTCCGACCGGGCATGGAGATGTCCGTCACCAGTACCTCGCACCCCTGCTTCCGGACGAGCGCGAGCAGCTCCTCGGCGTTCTGCGCCTCGCCCACCACTCTCATGTCGGCTTCCTCGGCCAGGATTTGTCTCAGTCCGCGGCGCACGACGGGGTGATCGTCTGCGATGATTATTCGGACCATGGCGTCTCTCCCTGCTTGCGTTTCGAGTGTCGATTGGATGTGAGCGATGCGCTGATCGATCACGCTCGTGGAATTCACCTCTGCTCCGGAGAATTCCAAGTCGCGTGCCAGTCGCGCGGCGGATGCGCTTCACCGACAGGCGGAAGACGGTATGTGTAGATTTCAGAATGACTTTCTCGATTCGAGTCGGTAAACGTCCTAGTGCCGCCTGTCCGCCGTTGTCCTACACCCGCGTCAGACAGGTTCGGACAGCTCCACCTGGGCAAATGCCCATCGAGTGCATATGCCCACGCTGAAAAGCCCTCTGGGCTCTGCAGGGAATGAGAAAGCGTTCCGACGAGATGACTGCTCGGTGGGGACAGGCATGACTGCAGGTTGTGAGGGAGCGCGACACGGGATGAGGATCAAGCGGGGTGGATAGGCATCTGCCGGCGTAACCGCGAACTGGCGCATGGTGAATGGCCAGGGGGTATGGGACTCCCATGCCCCCTGGCCTCGTTCATCCGCTGCATTTCCTGCAATCAATCCAGGCCGCGCGGTGCCTCGCCCTCCGCGGCCCGACCGCGTGCCTCGGCTTGGTCGCGGGCGCTATCCAGACCGCGCGGCGCCTCGCCCTCCGCGGCCCGACCGCGTGCCTCGGCCTCCCGGCCCCGATCCTGGTCCCGAGAAGCTCCCATCCCGTCACGGCCCGGGCCGCTGTGGCCGGAGTGACCGTGACCACCGTCGTCCGACCCGCGACTGGTGCTATCAGACCCACGCCCGCCGTCACTGCCGCGGCCCCCGTCGTGACCGCTGCCACTGCTCCCGCTCCCACTCCCGCTTCCCCCGCCGTTGCCGCCTCCGCCGCCTCCACCCTTGGCGTAGGCGACCCCGATCTTCCCGTACCCGAAGGGCGACTGCAGGTCGGCCAGGAACGGCACGACCATGAAGGCCAGCAGCAGAACCCCCAGATATCGCAAAGCCCGCTTCATGGCTATCTCCTCCTTGGCGGATCCCATATCCGCGCTGAACGTCATTGCTGTCTCGTGGAATCAGCGAGTGTCACTTGGTGTTCGTCGCGACTTGCCTCCTAAGGGAAGCAAGGCAGGTGCCAGGACATTTTCGAAGGAGAGAGGACATCGTGAGATCGCCGACGTCGCGGAAAACCTTTGCGCAACCAGCCCTTACGAATCCTTGGGAGAGGATCGTGCCCCACAGGCCGGATGGCAGTGGCAAGGGGTTTTGGCCGCGGGGGGGGTTTGCCCGAAAAAAAGAGCCCGGACCTTGCGGTCCGGGCTCTCTCTCCGCAGCGGCCTTGCGCCGCTGTGCAGCCTACTTCAGCGAGATGGGCGAGGTTACGCTGGCGCCGGTGAGCGACGAGGTGATCCGCACGTTCTTCGGCGGCGAGCACCAGAAGCCGGTGGAGTTGCCCAGCGTGTTGCTCGGGTTGAGAACGCCCGAGTTGTTGGCCAGGATCTGGTCGTACAGCCAGTTGCCCAGGGCGTCCACGGTGGCCGTGCCGATCACGGGATTGGTCGCGGCCGTCATGGCGGTGCAGACCCCGTTCACCTTGAAGGTCGGCGGTGTGGTGATGTCATAGGTGATCGTCAGCGTCTGGCCCGCGGCCGGGCTGTCGGTGCCGCTGACAGTCCAGCGGCCCTTGCTCTGCGTGTAGATGTCTTTCGCCACGAGGATGGCCTCCGCCGTAGAAACGTTCACCGTCACCGTTGCCGGGGTGGCGGACACCAGACCATCCGCGTCCACGGCATTGTAGGTGAAGGTCTGGGGGCCAGCCGGGGTCGTGGCGGGCGGGGTGAAGCTCACCACGCCACCGGGGAAGCTCGTGCCGGCGACGATGCCGAGGGCGGCATTCCCGGTCACGATCACGGCGCTGCCGGCGTTCAGATTGGCCGCACCGTCAGGATCCACGTCGTTGGCGAACACGCTCACCTTGTTCAACACGCCGCGGAGTGCGCCGGTCGTGTCGCCGATCGCCGTCGGCGGATCTGCCACCGGGGTGATCGTGATCGAGATCAGCGCCGTGTTCGACACCTGCCCACCAACTGTCACCGTGTAGGCGATCGAGTCCGAGCCGTTCGCGTTGGCATTCGGCGTGTAGCTGATCGTCCCGTCGAGATTGACGACGGCCGTGCCGAGCCTCGGCGCCTGCGTGATGGCAACGACAGCGCCGGCCGGGATGGGGCCGCCGTTCAGCGTGTCGTTAGCCAGCGGGGCGAGGACTTGCGGCGTGGCGCAGCTCGCCGCCGGGGTGGCGGAGCAGTCCTCGAACATCGTCACGGTGTCGTTCACGGCGGTCGCCACGCCGCCGATCACGGCCCCGCCCACGGCTGTGGTGACCTTTAGCTCAGCCACATCACCGGAGCTGGACACCACCTGCACCTTGGCCGGCGGCGCCAGCAGGCCCGTGACCGAGGCGCTGGCCACCGTCGAGGGGGGAGCGGCGAAGACGAGCGGCAGGCCGGTCCCGCCGACGCCGTAGCCTTGCAGGGTCAGTGTCACTGGATTCAAGGTGGTGATATCGCTGGAGGTCGCCGTGACGGTCAGCGTCCCGCCATTGGGCCCGTCGTAGAAGGCGGCCGGCTGGCCGCCGGCGAGCGTGATGAAGATATCGTCCGTCACGTTCTTCAGGTAGAACGCCGGCACGACGTTCCCGAGCGCATCCCGCGCGGTATCGTCCTCCACGCACACGTAGCGCTGGCCGGCTGGGGGCAGGACATAGGTCGTGCTCTGGCCCCAGACGTCGCTGCCTTGGGCGGTCATCTGCAGCTTGGGCGTGGCCGGTGCCGTGTAGGGGGGCGGATTCACCGTGACGACGCCGGTCACCGGGTCGATCGTGAGAGCGCCGGCGCAGGCCGTCTCGTAGAAGCTGAGGAGCGGCTTGACAGTCGGAGGCGCGGGCTGTGCCGGCAGCCGGGTCGCGGTGGACTCATTGGCGGTCGCGAACACGTCCAGCTTGGTGCCCGACGCGTTCGCCGCGTAGCTGGCGCGGTCCACCGTGGTCGCACCGGGAATCGCCCCTGCGACCAGCCGGCCGGTCAGGGTGAAGTTATTGGGAGCATCGATCACGAACCCGTTCGGACCCTCGATGCGCAGCGTGTTGTGGTCGTGCGTCAGTCCGTCGTTGCCCACGAAGGGCGGCAGTGGGCTACCCGTGACGGGCCCGATGCGCTTGGGATCGGCGATATACTTCTTGCCGGTCCCCGGGTACACGGACGCCCCGCCGACGGCGACGATCGCGTCATAGAACGGGTCTTGCCCCGGCAGAAGGTCCGGAATCGGGGGCACTTCGGGGCCGCCCGAAGTCGCAGAGGGAAGCAGGAATGGACCGATGCTTGTTTCCAGCGTGCAGGTGAACGTGCCCGGGCACCCGAGGCCGACGTCGTCGGTGAAGAACAGCCGGTCGCCCGCCACCTGGTTGTCGAAGACCCACTTGCCGTAGGGGTGGTAGACGGTGTAGGTGCCGCTGAAGGGCAGGTTGGTCATGAAGATCCGGATGCGACCGAACGTCATCTGCTGGCCAGGCACGACCACGGCTCCGTTGGTGAAGGAGGCTTCCATGGCCATGGTGAAGCGCACCTTCGTCGCGCCTACCGTGGTCACGTTCGTGGCGTCCCAGTAGAAGTGTTCGATGAAGAAGTTGTTGGGGAAGCTCTCGGGAGCCGTGGGCGGGGCGGGTGGGATCAACGTGCACCAGCCGCCGTTCAGCTCAGCCTGGTTGAGCGGATCGCAGAACTCCATGGCGAGCCCCGTGGTGTCCTGGAACCACGACGGAAAGCCCCCGACCGTCGGGCCGTTATTGATCGGGCCCATGCGCTGGAGCACGGCGTGGGCGCTCCCTGGAAGCAACAGCGACACGAGGCTCAGAAGCAGGACGGCAAGGCCCAGCCAGCGGCGCGCCGCGCGTCCCCGAAGACCACCTGATACATACTGCCCAATCGTTTCCATTTCTCGGACTCCTTTAGCGTTAGCGGTTTGTAGTGATCGGTTTGTTCTTGTTCTGACTCTGTGCTGCCTTCACAGACATCTCTGTCGAAATCTGTCGAAAAAGCCCTTCATTTCTTGTCAGTTCCGGGAGAACAACACCCCCTTTCTTCCTGTCACGGATCGCGAACAAACGACTCCTGTGTCTGATCTGAGGCCGCGTTTGAGCCGATCTGGCCGGATCAGTCTTGAGAGAGCTTCCCTACCGTTCGAGAGGTCTCGTTGTGCTATGAATTGGAGCTAGAGCCGGATGTGGTCCCGTCTGCCCCGCGCCAGGCTCGGCCCGAGCGGCGTCTTCTCCGTGGAGATCACGCCGCAGACCGAAGGCACGCTGGGATCAGGCAGTCGGGGGTGCGCGGAGGAGCTGGTGGGATGTTTCGAGGCAACGGAGATTGGTCGAATCGGGAGCTGGCAGAAGCCACCCGAAGAAGCCGAGTCCACTTTTCGGCATATCGGGGAGCGAGAAGGCGAAATCTGTCGTCAGGAAGAGACCGCTGCCGTGGGAATCGTCGAAATCCGCGTCACCAACATCATCCCACGCGGCCGTCAGTTCCGAGCTGGGGTTGACCCTCTCATCAAGAGGATCGCTAACCCACTGCACTCCGACGAGGAGGAGGATTAGGTAGAAGATTATTCGTGCGTGCCTTCTCACGGTAGCCACCTGTCACTTCTTCTTCACTGTGTTCGTTGCCCAGCTTGATCAGCAGGATCGCCGGATTGTTTCGAGAATTCTTGAATCCAATGTTCGTGCCATCTCGTTTGCTATAACTCACGCAGGAAACACCCGTGGGACGCATGTAGTGATATTTACAGCACCTGACGGCTCTTCGAGATGGATCTCACCTGGACCGAAGCCGGGTTGCTGTCCATGACCCTCCTACAGGCGCGTAGGACGGCATATTACAGGGCTATCCGGGGAAATGCCCACGCGGGGGATATGCCCACCATGCTCCGGGGGCAATTGCCCAGGGCCATCCGAAAAGACGAACGGCTGGCGGGGTCACCGCCAGCCGTCCTGATGCGGAAGAGCCCGGACCGAACGGTCCGGGCTCTCTCCTGCCAGCCTCGCGGCTGCTTCCCTCTGACTACTTGAGCGTGAGCGTCGCGGTCGCCACGCTGCCGTTCGAGGAGGTGGCGCGGACCCGGCTCGCCCCGGTGGGCAAGGCCACGGCCGTATCAACCACCCAGTTGCCGACGGCGTCCGCGATGGTGGTGCCGGCTGTACCGAGCACCGTGCCGGCCGAGTTGAGGAACACCAGCGTGATGCTCTGGCCCGCGGCCGGGGAGATGGTGCCCTGGGTCTTGATGCGGCCCTTGCTCACGACGTACTCGGCGCGGGTGATGGAGATCGTCTCCGCCGAGGCCACGGTCACCGTGACCGTGGTGGGGTTGGACTGCACCCCCGCGGCATCCTGGGCCTGGTACGTGAAGCTGTAGATCCCGGCCGCGGTGGCGGTGAAGCTCACGGTCTTGCCGACGGCCGTCGCGGTCCCTGTCGCCGGCGTCACCGCCGACAGGTTGGCCACGGCCACGATGTCGGCCGCCCCATCCGGGTCAGTGTCGTTGGAGGTGACGTTGAGCGTGGACGCGATGTTGGCCACCGCGGTGAAGCTATCGGGATTGGCCACCGGCGCATCGTTCACCGGGGAGATCGTGACCGTGATGCTGGCCGAGTTCGAGACCTGCGTCCCGACCGTCACCGTGTAGTTGAAGGTGTCGGTGCCGCTGGCGTTCAGCCGCGGCGTGTAGCCGATGCTGCCATCGGCATTGACCACCGCGGTGCCGAGCAGGGGCAGGCTCGCCAGGCTCACGGTCCCGCCGGTGGCGTTGGTGTCATTGGCCAGGACGTTGATCGTCGTGGCCGTGTCCTCGGTGGTGGTCGCCGTGTCGTTGACCGCCACCGGGAGGAGGGCGACGCCGCCGGTCACGGGCCCCGTGCCCACCTGGAGCTGGTTGAGGCCCCGCCCGGAGGAGAGCACCACCACGCTCTCGGGCGGCGCGAGGAGCGGGTTGACCACGAGTTGACCCGTCAGGGGATCGATGGTGCCGAGGCCTTCCACGGTCAGCGTCTGCTGGACGACCAGGTCACTGGAGGTCGCCTTGACCGACAGGCTCTGGCTCGCCGAATCGTAGAGCGCCTCGGTGATGAAGATCTGGTCCCCGAGACCCGCCGGCGTGAACGTCGAGACCGTCTGCCCGCCGGCGTCGACCGCGTTCGCCTGGACGCAGACCTCCAGCGGGAGGGTCGCCGGCTGGCTCTGGCCGTAGTAGTTGCTGCCGGTGGCGAACATCTGGTTGGCGGTGGCGCCCACCGGCGCGCTGTAGGGCGGACCGGGGATGCCGTTCACGTCCAGCGTGGGGGTGCAGGCCGCGTCGAAGTACGAGAGCTGCGTGGGCACCGAGGCCGGGGCCGGCCCGGCAGGAATCCGCGCCTGGGCGACCGGGGCGGCGGTGGCGTAGACGTCCACCTTCTGGGCCGTGGCGGTGCGGGAATAGCTCGCCCGCTTCACGTTGACACTCCCTGCAATCGCGCCCTCGAAGAGCCGGCCGCTCAGGGCGAAGTCGGTGGTCTCGGTGAGGAAGCCCGGGCCCTCCACCCGGAAGATGTTGGCGTTGCGGGTCGAGCCATCCCCCACCACGTAATCCGGCAGCGGGCTGCCCGTGACCGGACCGATGCGGGCGGGATCGGCGATGTAGCTCTTCCCCGTCCCCGGGTAAGGGGTCGGGGCGAAGACGCCTCCGAAATGGGCCGGGTCGACGTCAGGCGTCGGGTTTGCCGCGGTCACCGGGGGCATCTCGGCGCCGCCTGGGGTCGCCGATGCCAGCAGGAAGGGCCCAATGCGCCCCTGCAGAGCCTGCGTGAAGTCGCCCGGCGCGAGGCCGATGTCTTCGGTGAAGAAGAGCCGGTCACCCGCGGCCTGACCCGGGAAGTCGAACTTGCCGAAGGGCGTGTAGACCGTGTAGTCGCCGTTGGCCGGCACGGGGTTGATGACGATCCGGATCCGGGCGAAGACCACCTGCTGGCCGGCCTGGACGGGCCCGATGCCGAATGCCTCTTCCAGGCCGAGGACCAGCAGGACCTTCGTTGCGCCAACGGAGGCGTCAGCACCGCCGGACCAGTAGAAGTGCTCCTCCGCGAACCGGTTGGGGAAGATCTCCGGCGCCGTCCCGCCCGGGACGTCCACGGGCAGGAGCAGGCACCAGCCGCCGTCCAGCTCGGCTTGATTCAGATTCACGCAGGAGTCCACTGTCAGGCCGGTCGTGTCCTGGTACCAGGCCGGATAGCCGATCGCGGGATCTATCGGGCCCACGCGGGACAGCGCCGCCCAGGCGGGACTCCCAAGAAGCATGCAGACTGCGAGCAACATGAGAAAGGCCTTCGTGATCACACCCCAGTGTCCAAGCATCCGGTTCATTGTCGTTTCCTCCTGTGATTTGGCTGAGAGTTGTCAGTTAGCTTGTGGAGCACGGTGTTACGGCCAAGCCGTAGAGACCATCCAGAGACGTAGGATCGTTATCTGCCTCCGTGAAGACTGCCTCCTTTCCGTGGAAGATTTGGGTGAGACTGTCTGAGCTGATCGCGACTGGGAACAGGAGATTTGTGGATACGGTCGGAAGTTCTTTCAGGGCCTGTGGTGGCTGTGACTGTGGAGTTGGGATGATGGCTGAGAGAGCGGAGGACCGACCGGAGAAGATGCTGTAGGGATGGACGGTGATCTGGATCGCTGCAACGGGAGGTGCGCGCGGGATGCGATGAGATACCGCGAGTCGTCGAAGATTGTTCACATCGGAAGTTGGCAGCAGCCACCCGGGAATGGTGGGCTCCGCCATCGACATATCATCAGGAAGGAATGCAAAGTCTGTCTGTGGGGTGTGACCGTCGCGGTCGGAGTCGTCGAGGTCATCGTCCTGATCATCCCACGTGGCGGCCAGGTTCCCACCGGCCGTCAGGCTCGCGTCGCTGGGATCGGGGACGACCCACTGGAGGCCAACGAGCAGGACGATGATCCAGAGGATCATCCGTGTGTACTTGGTCATGCTCAATCTGCCGAGTGCCGGAATCATTCTGAACTCACTCACCGCGCCAGGAGCCATCGAACGCCTCGAAGAACCGTGTCTCATAAGGTCCGAACTTGAGCATCCGCTGAATTGCCCGGAGCGATCTGTTTCCAAGTCGCGTGCCATCGAACCGAAAGAAGTGATGCCTGTCGGCGCGCGCGACGGTCGCATCCCTCGATGGGTGAACGACTTGCGACTATCTGCATCGGTGATCATGCGCGCGCCGAAGACGCGTTGTTGTCCCTGAACGTCCTACACGCGTGTCGGACGCGTTGCGACAGGCCCATCGGGGCAAATGCCCTGCGTGGGGAGATGCCCACGCTGAAATGCCCACGGCGCTCCACGGAGCGCGCGGCGCTGTTCCGTGGTAGGGAATGCGACTGGAGTGTGCGAGGGAAACTCGACTGGGCCTATCGACTTCGCTGCACCCCGACACTGGCTGCGCGGGCACAGCCGCGGCCTGCTCCTTCAGAGGCGGATGCGGAGATCGAGAATCGAGGCAGGATCAATCCGAGGGCCAATGATGTGGGAGATCATCGAAAGCGGTCACGCAGGATATCGCACTCAGGAGATTGGGGGGAAGCGCTTCTGTTGAGTCCGTGACTCAAGAGGCTGGGGAGACTCGTTTAAGCGGGACACGCACCGTGACCGTGGTGCCCTCGCCCCGCCGGCCCACGATGGTGACCCGGCCCCCGAGCAGGAAGGCCCGCTCGCGGATGCCGAGGAGCCCAAGCGAGGACCGGCTGACGCTCTCCGCCTCGGTGATACCCCGCCCGTTGTCGGCGACCGTCAGGATCAGATTCCCCGCATCCTCGCACACACTCACGCGCGCCGAACCCGCACGGGCGTGACGTGCGACATTGGTCAGGCTCTCCTGACAGATGCGGAACACCCCCGTGCGCGTGTCGGAGTCCAGCACGAACTCATCCCGGTTCGACGTGAACTCGCACGAGATGCCCGTGCGCGACTGAAACTCCTGCGTCTGCCACTCCAGGGCGGCCACCAAGCCGAGGTCGTCCAGCACGCCGGGCCGCAGCTCAGTCACAAGCCGCCGCGTCAACCGGATCGTGGAGTCGAAGAGTGTCGTCATCGCGCGCACTTTTTCAACTGGGGGCCACTGCCCGGCCGGAAGCCGGGTGGCCAGCCAGACCAGATCCATCTTCAGAGCCGTCAACGCCTGCCCCAGCTCATCGTGGAGCTGCTTGGCGAACCAGGATCGTTGCCGCTCCTGCACCGACAGGAGGCGTCCCGCCAGGGCATGCAGCTCTTCCCGGGAGGTCCCGTGCTCCTCCTCCGCCTGCTGGCGCTCGTGGAGCGCAGCCTCGACCCGCTCCCGCTCGGCGAGGGCCGTCTGCAGGGTTTGCTTTGCCCGCAGCAGGTCTTCGGTCAGTTCCCGCACCCGCAGCTCGGATTCGTCCCGCACCCTGCGCAGCGCCTCTTCGACCCGCTCGCGCTCGGCGAGGGCCGCCTGCAGGCCTTGCTTTGCCGCACGGAGCGCCTCATCGGCCTGATTGCGTTCGGTGAGGTCCCGGTAGTCCATGACGACCGCCTGGATGCTCGGGTCGGCGAGCAAGTTCGTGATGACCGCTTCGTGCCAGCGCCAGGAGTCGTCCCTGTGCCGGAGCCGCAACTCCAGACGCACGGTGCCTCCCCGGTTCGCAACGGCCTCCCGGAATCGAGCCTCGGCGTCACCGCGGTCCTCCGGGTGGACGAGTTCAAATCCGCTGCGACCCAGCAACTCCTCGGGGGCGTACCCGGTGAGCCAGCGGGTCGAAGGGCTGGTGTAGAGGAGCGATCCCTCGGCGCTGAGCAGGACGATTCCGTTCGGGCTCTTCCTGATAAGGGTGTCGAAGCGCCGCTCCAGATCCACGAGACGCTGGCGCTCCTGGAGGACCTCCTCGTCCTTCCGCCGGATGACTCTGGTCATGAAGTTGGAGACGTACGTGGACAGGACGTATCCCCCGGCGACCAAGGCCCCCATCAGGAGCGCGTCGGCCGCCAGATCAACATGCTCGGAGAGATCGAACAAATGGGTGACGCCCTCAAAGATGCCGTACAGGCCAGCCAGGACGACCACGGGCCGCCACACCCCCACGGACGTCAACCTGCGGACCTCAGGCATCTGAAAGCTGCTGACAGACTCTGAAACCATCTGAGACCCTCCCCGGCCAGTAATCAGTTGATCGCTCGACGCTCCCGGATTGGCGTCTGGGGCACGTCTTCTTCCTCTTGCGGGCTGCGCGCGCTCATCAGGCTGAGGCGAAGAATCGCAAGGACACTGCCGAAGGAATGGCTATACTGCGACCGCCACGTGAAGACATCATAGCATAGGCAGGACGCGCGGGCACTATCACGTTGCCAGGGGAAGAGAAGAATTGGCGGCGGCACCTGGCTGGTCAATCGCACACGGCCCTGCATGAAGGCCTGGCCGATGGAAGGCGGTCGCACAGGGAAGAGCAAAGGTGAGGGGCGCACTGGTAGTAGAGGATGTGAGCTCCCGAGCAATGTGTGGCCGGGAATGCAACCAAGAGGACTCCGAAGCAGCCGGGGGGCATGGACTCCCATGCCCCCCCGCCCTGGTTCTCATCAACTGTCGCGATCTGTGAGGGCCCTTGCTCGGCCCCCTCTAACAACCATGCTTGTCGTGACGACCTCCTAGCGTGGATCCATGCCGCGAGGCGCTTCACCCTCGGCGACCCGGCCGCGCGCTTCCGCCTGACCCGGTGCCTCGGCGGCCTCCCGAGCGGCCTCAGCCGCTTCCTCGGCTGCCTCCTCAGCAGCTTCTTCAGCCTCTTCCTGTTCGCGGCCCTCCATGTTCCTGTCGCGACCTGGACCGCGGTTCTGACCGCGGGCCTCGGGTCCGCGGTTCTGACCGCGGTTCTGACCCTGAGCATCGGGTCCGCGGTTCTGACCGCGATCGTTGTCGTGGCCTGCTGATGCGCTTGGCCCGCCATGGCCTCGGCCGCTGTCGCCGCTCATGCCGCCACGGTCACCCCCACGGCCCTCGCCGCTGTGGCCGCTGTCGGCGCCGCCGCCGCCGCGACCTTCGCCGCCGCGGCCGCCATCGCTGCCGCTGCTGCCGCCACTCCCGCTCCCACTGCCCCCTCCGCTTCCGCCGCTACCACTACCGCCTCCACTGCCCCCATTGCCGCCGCCACCGCCGCCACCGCCGCCATCCTTGGCGTATGCGATGCCGGACTCGGTGTGGCTGGCCAGGAACCGCAGGTCGGCCAGATAGGGCACGATCAGGAGCGCCAACATCAAAATCCCAAAACCTCTGAGAGTTTGCTTCATGTCAAACACCTCCTGGGCGGCTATTCCCCGCCCCCATTCATACTTTCACGGGTCTGGAGCGTTGCTAAACTCGCAGCAACCTCCACCCGCACTTCCTACCCCAGCAAATCGGATGCCAGGCGATTCCAAGGAAGGGGCGACAGCGGCTTTCGGGGGACCGGCACAACCTCTGATGCCAATTGATCTTTCGGTGAGTCAGACCTTACATGCAGGAAGGCCATCATCGGAGGGTGAAGCATGTGGGGAATTCCCCATGGGGATTTGCCCACCCTGGGCATATGCCCACGGGCAAATCGGTCGCTGGTACGGGTAGGGCATTCTTCAACTCCCTATGCTCGACCCTCCGTGGTCTGTTCGGGGATCGCCTCCCTCAAGGGGATCCGAACCGTGACCGTCGTGCCCCCTCCCGGCCGGCCCGCGATGCCGACCTGGCCCCCGAGGAGGAGCGCCCGCTCGCGCATGCCGAGCAGCCCGAGGGAGGTCCGGTTGGCGAGCTCCTGCTCGGTGATGCCCCGCCCGTTGTCGGCGACGGTCAGGACCAGCTGCCCCCCATCCGCCTCCAGACCGATGCGCACCTGGGTGGCGTGGGCATGCCGGGCGACGTTGGTCAGGGTCTCCTGGCAGATGCGGAAGACCGCCGTGCCCACCTCGGGCGGCAGGGCGAGGTCCGCCTGGCCCGAGCTGAACTCACAGGTGATCCCCGTGCGGCTCTGGAACTCCTGGGCCTGCCACTCGATGGCGGCCACCAGACCCAGGTCATCCAGGACGCCGGGCCGCAGCTCCGTGGCGATCCGCCGCACCGACTGGATCGCGGCGTCCAGAAGTCCCAACAGCGCACGCGCTTTCTCCAGCAGGGCAGGTCGATCGACGGGCAGCCGCGGGGCGATCCACGCCAGGTCGAGCTTCAGTGCCGTCAGCGCCTGCCCGAGCTTGTCGTGGATCTCGCGCGCGATCCGCGTCCGCTCATCCTCCCGCACGGATTGCAGGCGGGCGGCCAGGGCGCGCAACTGCTCCCGGGAGTCCCGCAGTTGCTCCTCGGCCTGCTTGCGCTCGGTGATGTCTCGGAGAATGATCGTGTAGAGCTTCCGCGTGCCGACTTCCACCTGGGAGATCGTGGCCTCGATGGGGAACTCCTCGCCGTCCGTACGCACTGCGGTGGCTCCACCCAACACCCCGATCCACCACTTCTCCAGATTGGTGCGTCCGAAGTCGCGGAAACCCTCCAGGTGTGTGCGGCGGAACCGTTCCGGGATGAAACGCTGCACCGATTGCCCCAAGGCGTCACCCGCGGAGACGCGGAATGTGCGCTCGGCCGCGGCGTTGAAGACAACAACGCGTTGGTCCTCGTCGATGGTGATGATGGCCTCCATGGCCGAGGCGATGATGGCGGCGAGCTGCGCTCGGCTTTCGCGGAGCGACTCCTCCGCCTGCCGGCGCTCGGCGAGGGTCTCCTGCAATGCCTTGTTGGCCCTGAGCAGCTCCTCGGTCCTTTCGCGGACCCGCGCCTCCAACTCCTCGTGCGCCCGGCGGAGGGCCTCCTCGCCCTTCCGGCGCTCGGTGATGTCACGGTAGTTGCTCACGATCGCCTGCACGCCCGGGTCGGCAAGCAAGTTCTTGAAGAAGGCCTCAACCCATCTCCAGGACCCGTCCTTGTGCCGGATCCGGAACTCTGCACGGACGACTCCGGTCGGGCCCCGAAAGCATTCGGAGAGCCGTTCCCTCGCATGCTCGAGATCGTCGGAATAGATCAACTCGAAACCGTTCCGACCCAGCAACTCCTCCGCGGTGTACCCGAAGAGTCGAACCGTCGAAGGGCTGGCATAGACAAAGCATCCGTCGGCGTTCAGCAGGACGATCCCATCCGAGCTGTTCTCGATGAGCGCCCGGAAGCGCCGATTCAGGGTCGAAAGCTCCTGCTGCTTCCGGAGGATCTCATCTTCTTGTTGCCGGACCAGGCGAAAGACGTACTGGGAGAAGAAATAGGCCCCGACGGCGATGAGACCCAGCATGAGCACGTGGCTCGCCAGCGTGACTTGCCAAGGCAGCTCGAGATAGCGGATCAGGCCTTCGAGCAGAGCGATCAGGACGGCAATGCCGGTGACGGGCAGCCAGACCCCAAGCCATCTCAGCTTGTCGAGAACCGGCATCCTCTGCTTGATCGGAGGCTCGGAG
>DATIFO010000222.1:0-7162 GCA_035455275.1 Methylomirabilis sp. (SeqCode)
CCGAGGACCCCATGGCCTGCGCCCGCGAGCTGGACTGGGTCATCAAGCGGGAGCTCATCCACTCCTACATGGCCCGCAAGGACATCGGCTTCGACGACCAGCGCATCAGCATGCTCGATCTCCAGTACCACGACATCCGCCAGGATCGGGGCCTGTACTACATGCTCTGCCGGCAGGACCAGGTGATGCGCCTCTTCACCGACGCGGAGATCGACCAGGCCACGGTGACGCCGCCCCAGACGACTCGGGCCAAGATCCGCTCCGACTTCATCAAGTTTGCCAACGACCGGAACAAATCCTACGACGTGGGCTGGTCCTACCTCAAGCTGAATGACCGCTACCAGCGGACCATCCTGTGCAAGGACCCCTTCAAACCCACCGACCCCCGCGTGGATGAGATGATCAACTCGTACTGAGGGTTCAAGGATATGGTGCCAGGCTCTGCATATTGGCATTCATCCTTTCCGGAACAGGGTGGGACATGGGGCGTCCGCCGCGGATTCACTTCCCCGGTGCCCTCTACCACGTGATTGCCCGAGGCAATCACGGGCAGGAGATCTTCCGGTCGGATGCGGACCGCCAGCGCCTGCTGGTCAGCCTGGAGCAGGTATGGCGCCAATATCCGTTCGAATTGTACGCCTTCGTGCTCATGCCCAATCATGTGCATCTGCTCATCCAAGTACAAGATGTCCCTCTTGCGAAGATCATGCAGAGTCTGCTATATCGTCACAGTGCCTACTTCAATAAGACCTACACGCAACGCGGTCATCTCTTCCAGGGGAGGTATCGGGCGATCCTCTGCGACCGGGAACCCTATCTCCTGGAACTTGTGCGCTATATCCATCTCAATCCCGTGAGGGCAGGCCTCGTCGCCACTCCGGATCGCTACCGGTGGAGCAGTCATGTCGCGTATCTCGGTAGGGAAAGCTGGCCATTCCTGGGTCTCTCACCAGTCTTGGGTCAATTCGCTGACCGAGTGGGAATTGCGCGTACCCGATACCACCGGTTTGTTGCCGCAGGCATCGACCAGGGGCAACGTCCCGACCTGTACGCGATCACCGATGGCAGGTTCCTGGGGGACGACACCTTCGTGACAGCGGTACGCCGACCGAAACGACCGGTGGCGGAGCTGTCGTTACCTGTTCACATCGCGTCAGGAGAACTCACCGCCGCGGTAACCCGTTGCTTCGATGTCTCGCTGGTGCGGCTCCCCGGCTCCGAAAAGACACGAGAGGTGGTGATGGCGAGGCGAGTGGTGGCATTGCTCGCAGTAGAAGTCGGCGGCTACTCACAGCGAGAGGCGGCGAGTATTCTGGCCTGCCATCCGGCCAGCGTCAGTCAAGGGATCAAGCGGCTTCGGGAATGTCTCCAAGGCGATTCGGCACTGGCAGAACAAGTTAGCGCCCTCCGGCGGGAGTTGCGGCGAGCCCGCCCCATCCGATGGCAAAAATCAGCAACACATAGGCAATCTATAAATAAAGTGCCTGGCACCTAATTACGAGCGGAGACTGGAGGGGTGATTCCGGGGGATGTGCCTGCGGCGGGGGCGACTCAGGATCACGCGGCGTGCTTCCAGTCCACGCGCGAGGACGCCCCCTCTGGCCGTCGGCGCCATCAGGCGATGGGACTCGTCGTCTCGGGATTCGCCGCGGGGCCGCCGGGGTCGCCAGGATGCGCCCCGGGCTCAGTCCCCCCATCAGGCGGGAAGTGGTGCTGGAGCTGGACGGCCACCTGGGCCAGGGCCTTGAAGATGCCGTCGCAGTAGCGGCGCTCCTCGAAGTGATGGCGAAGGTCGCGATGGAGTATCTCCCAAAAGGCGCGCGGGGCGAGCCGGCACACCTCCTCGCCGCCGACGACGGCGAAGTTTCGGCTCACGGCGGAGACGTACACCAGCACGGCGACGGAACGCTCGGCCTGGGAGAGATCCCACTGCCGAAACAGCGCCTCTGCCCGGTCCACGGGGTCGGCGGCGGCCAGCTCTTCGATGGTCAGGCCGATCTTGGCCCGGGTGTACCGTTCCGCCCCGGCCAGCTCGGCGGCGATCTGGTCGCGCTCCGCGGGCGTGAGAAAATGCCGTCGCCGAAACGCCGAGAATACCCCCACGGGTCCGGCCCCCCCTTCCCGCTCCGCAGGTCGGGGCGCGTCTTGGGCTCCCCCAGTGAGCCACGCGATCAGCGTCCCAGAGCCCGATATTAGCCCGGGGCCGTCCGTCTGTCCAGACCGCCCGTGCCTCTGGCTGGACTCGGCCGTCTTCCTGAGATATAACTGCCAGCGATCTTGGAGCTGACGGTGGACGAATCCTCCTGGTCAACACCATTCCGGGAAAGGAGCGGCGCGTGGAGATCCGCGTGGTGTCGGGGGACGTGGAGAAGTTCCGGGGTGATGCCCTCGTGGTGAACCTCTTCGAGGGAGGCAAGGTGCCGGCTGGCACCACGAAGGCGATCGATGTCGCCCTCGGCGGTGCCGTCCGAAGGCTGATCCGGGCCAATGAGGCGACGGGCAGGTGGTGCGAGCAGACGCTGATCCACACGCTGGGACGACTGCCGGCGGAGCGAGTGCTGGTCGTGGGGCTCGGGAAGCCAGAAGAGTTCACGCTGGACCGGGCCCGGATGGTCTCGGCCGACGCCGCCAGATGCCTGCGGAAAATCGGGGCGCGTCGCATCGGCAGCGTCCTCCACGGGGCGGGAGCCGCGGGCTTCAACGCGGCGCGCGCCGCCCAGGCGCTGGTGGAGGGATCGCTGCTCGGCCTCTACCGGTTCGCGCGTTACAGGCCGCGCGCCGAGGGGGAGAATGCCCGGGAGATCGAAAGCCTCACGCTCGTCGAGCGCGATCGCGCAAAGCTGCGGGCCATTGCCGAGGCGATTCGCCGGGGGCGAATCGTGGCCGAGGCCACGAACGCTGCCAGGGACCTCGTGAACGAACCGGGAAACACCCTCACCCCCACAGAGCTGGCCCGACGCGCACGGGAAATGATCCGGGGAACGGGTGTACGCTGTCGGGTGCTCGGCCCGCAGGAACTCCGCCGGCTCCGGTGCGGGGCGCTCCTGGGCGTGGCCCGCGGCAGCCAGGAGCCGCCCCGGCTCATCGTTCTGGATTACGCGGGCGCACGGCGTCGCCAGCCGCACCTCGGTCTCGTCGGAAAGGGCATCACCTTCGACTCGGGCGGGATCTCCATCAAGCCGGCGGAGCACATGGAATCCATGAAAGGGGACATGGCCGGGGCTGCAGCGGTCATCGCCGCCACCACCGCGATCGCCAGGCTGAAGCTTCCCATCCGGCTGACGACCGTGGTGCCGGCGACCGAGAATCTCCCCAGCGGTTCGGCCATGAAGCCTGGGGATATCCTCCGTGCCATGAGCGGCAAGACCATCGAGGTCATCAACACGGATGCCGAGGGGCGGCTTGTTCTGGCCGACGCCCTGCACTACGCCCGAGGCCGCCAGGTCACCCATCTCGTGGATGCGGCCACGCTCACCGGGGCGTGCGTCGTGGGCCTGGGGACGCTCAACAGCGGGGCGTTCACGAACAATCAGGCCCTGCTGGACAAGGTGCTGGCCGCCGGGCGAGGGGCCGGAGAAAGGATCTGGCCCATGCCGATGGACCCGGAGTACGGCGAATTGATCAAGAGTGAGGTCGCCGAGATCAAGAACACGGGAGGCCGAAAAGGGGGGGCCATCACCGGGGCCAAGTTCCTGGAGCACTTCGTGGGGGACACTCCCTGGGTGCACCTGGATATCGCCGGGACGTTCGAGACGGACAAAGAAAAGGGTTACCAGCCCAAGGGAGCCACGGGTGTGATGGTGCGGACCTTCGTGAACCTGGCGGTGGAACTCCTGTCGGAATGAGCGGACTGGAATTCGCCGTCAGACCTCAGGATGATGAAGGGCGGTGCCGCCAGGTCGAGGCCGGAAGCCTGGGGGTTGCGGCTTAGACGACCACGCACGTGATGGTCTTGCCGACCCCATCCACGGCTTGGATCTTGGACAGGACGAGTCGGCCGATCGCCCCCGGCTCTTTCCCCTCCACCAGGACGATGAGGTCATAGGGTCCGGTGACCAGGTGCGCCGATTTCACGCCAGCGAGCTTGGCGATCTTGGCGCAGGCAGCCCGGGCCTTTCTTGGGGCGGCCTCGATCAGGACGTATGCACAGGCCATGGGTCCTCCATTCGTGGAGTGACGCGGCCACTCTGGTTGCGAGAGGATACTGGCCTACGATACCGAAGGCCAGGGGATCCCGCAAGCCGAAAACTTCCCGGGGGATCGACGAATTGTCACGGTCTGTGATCCCTGTCACCGCCTGCGGCAGAGGCGGGCCGCCGCGTCGGGCATCCCCGGGAGAAGGTCATCGACAGGGTCGAGGCGGCTGAAACTCCGCCCGACGGGCTCCGGCGAATGGGACTCGCGGGATCGCGAGCGTCCGGCGACGCCCGAGCGGGATCAGGCGCTTCCCCCAGTCGAGACCTCCGGACCGCCGGTGTACACGAAACCATTCGTCCTGGCCGCCATCGCCAGCTTCCTTTTCTTCAGCAATGTCAACGCCTATACATTGCTCCCGCTGTACATCCAGGCCCTTGGAGGTGGCGAGGGGCAGATCGGCACCATCATGGCCATGTACAGCGTGGCCGCCATCCTCTGCCAGGCGAGCCTGGGGGCATTCCTGGATCGGTGGAGTCGGAAGCCGGTTTTCCTGGCTGCAGCGGGCACGCTGGCACTGGTCTCGATCACCTTCACCTTCACCCGTAGTCTCACCTGGCACTTCTACCTGTTGCGATTCCTGCAGGGCGGCGCCGTCGCCATCTTCCTCACGAGTAACCTCACCCTCATCGCGGATCTGGCCCCTCCCAGCCGTCGAGCCGAGGCGGTCGGGATTTTCGGCGTCTCGGGTCTTGTCAGCATCGCGCTGGCTCCGGCCATCGGCGAGGCGATCCTTCGAGTCTGGGGATTTCAGGCCCTCTTCGCTGCAACCGCCCTGGTTGCTGTCGCGGCGCTGGCGGTCTGCCTGGCCACGACAATGCCGGCGGCCGTCCCCGTCCCATCAACCCATGGACTCGGCCCCAGCTTCTGGCCGACTTTCCTTCCCATCCTCATCGCGGCATTCCTCTTTGGGCTGGCGAACTCCATCGTCTTCGTGTTCCTGCCGCCCTTCGCCCGATTTGTGGGGCTCCCACGGATTGGCCCGTTCTATGTGCTCTACACCGGGGCAGCCATCACCGTGCGGCTGCTGGGGGGAAGGCTCGCAGATCGTCTGGGACGGCAGCAGGTGATCCTTCCATCACTCGTGGGTCTCGCCATCGGGATCTTGCTGTTCGCCCTGCTCTCCTCGACGTGGCTCCTTCTCCTGGTTGCCCTCATCAACGGGACCTCTCACGGCTTTCTCTATCCGGCGGCGAGCGCACTGGCCTTCGATCGGGCCCCCAGCGGGGGACGCGGCAGAACCTTGGCCGTCTATAACATCGCCGTGCTGTTGGGCGGAGCCACCGGCGCCTTCGGGTTTGGCTGGCTGGTGGAGCTTCTCGGGTACCGGCCGGGATTCCTGTTGGTGGGCCTCCTGCTGGCGACCGGAGCCGGCGTGTTCTGGCGAAAGCGCTAGTGCTACACCGCGTATGGGCTCTTCGATCCCTTGCGTTCGGCGCTTACTTATTCGATGCCGAAGGAGTCCCTGCATTCGACAAATCGGAGGCCCGTCCAGATTCATCGGCCAGGGAAATTCGGAGAATTGAGGGCAGAAGGGCAGTAGCGCTAGATTGCACCGCCCATGTTAATCTGCTAGCCTGCCGTGCTATGGTGGCTTCTGAAACCGGAACTGACCATGATGGACCATTTGCATAGCCCAGTCGCCGCAGAGGCGCTGGATCATCTGGACGCCCTCTACAACCTGGCACGGTGGCTCACACGTGACCCGGTCGAGGCCGAAGACCTGGTTCAAGAGACCTATTTTCGCGCGCTTCGGGCAATTCATCAGTTTCAGCCGGGAACCAATTTGCGCGCCTGGTTGTTTCAAATACTGAGGAACACGTTCTTTACCCTTTACAAACGGAAGGGCCGAGAGCCGGACGTCGTGGATCCGGAGACAATCGACGCGATTTCGTCCAGGGGGCTGTCGGACTTCGGCAGGGAAGACGGGCGGGGAAGCGGCCTGGCTGGGCCGCAGGATGGGACGGCTGGACTCGATCTCGTGGCGGCTCTGAATCAGCTTCCCGAAGAGTACCGTTCGGTGGTGGTCCTGGCAGACATAGAAGACTTCAGCATGGGGGAGATAGCGGGGATCATGGATTGCCCCGTCGGGACCGTAAAGTCCAGGCTCTTCCGGGCTCGGGCGATCCTGAAGCAGTTGCTCCGGGACTACGTGTGTTAGAGGTCAGGCAGGGACCCGATGCAGTGCGCTGAAGTCAAAGAACATCTGACCGACTTGAATCGGGGACGGCTCGATCCGGAGACGGCCAAGGCTATCCGCACGCATGTGGAGGGGTGCGTGGCCTGCGCAGCCGATCTTCAGACAGAGGCCGAGATCCGCGCGCTGATCCGGGGGCAAGCCCCCCGGTATACAGCCCCGCCAGGTCTGCGTGCCCGCATCCAGGCGAATATGACCCGGCCCGCCACCCGCGGATCGTCGGTGTGGCTCGGGTGGCTTCGGGCCCATACCTGGGCCAGTGGCCTGGCAGGTGCCGTGGCGGCAGTTCTCTTGGTCTGGTCGGGTAGTCTGTGGCTGGCGGGGGATCCGCTATCCCGGATGCTTACCCATGCGGTGACCGAACACGCCGAATATGTGCAGCATATGATGAGCCGACCCGCGTCGGATCCCCAGTCGCTTCTCGGTGAGCTTCGGTCTCAGGCAGGCTTTTCGTTCGAGCCAGTCTTCCAGGGTGATCCCGGGGTGCAGTTGGTGGGCACGCAGATCAACGACCTGTCCGGCAAGCGGACTGCGACGCTGATCTATCGTGATTCGGCGGGACGATACACGACGCTGTTCCTCATGCCGGGGACGGGGACGGTCATCCCCGATGGCGGGCGCATGCAGATCGAGTCGTTCAAGCCGTACCACCGGGTGACCTCGGGGCGCCAGGTCCTCCTATGGAAGCAGCGGGAGCTGGCATGCATCATCGTCTCGGACCTAGACCAGTCCGGCCTGGCGTCGATGTTTCTCAAGATCCGCAAGGCGACA
>DATIFO010000223.1:0-2561 GCA_035455275.1 Methylomirabilis sp. (SeqCode)
AAGACCGTTGGGTCGAATCGGATGAGACTGCCTGCGGGGTTGGTGTCGACGTTCGCCTGAGTGATCGCATGGCGCAGGGAGCCCGCGTCAGTGGCGCTGTCGCTGAGGTCGGTCACCGTGTAAATCGTGGGGCTGCCGGACAAGAGAGCCCGCTCCTCCAGGCCCTCCAGCATCCCGATCCGGCGGCCGCTCCGCCTCCGGCGCGATATCCGGGTCGCACCTGATCGATTGGTGATCGCCATGGGATTCTCTCTTCGGGTCGGGGGCCACCACCATCCTCAACATGCATATACCTTCATGGTGAAGCGTCGGGTTCACAAGACATCACTTGGTTCGGTGATCTCCTCGGTGGCGCACGCCTCCCTGTGTTTTGATCCAGAAGCCTTTGGGTCGAGACGTGGGGCGAGTCGTTGCCTGACTTCTGCTTCTCCGTCTTGACCTTCTTCCTACCCCCAGAGGCCTTACGCATCCAGTAGACGCGGACCTGCGCCGCCACGTCCTTCATGGCCTCGGCCATCGCCGCGACGTCATAGGCCCGGACGAACGACCAGGTCGCAGGCGGCACCGCGATCATCATCCCTCGGTAGGTGTGCGCGATCTCATCGACCACCGCGTAGTGCGAAAACTCCGTGACCTCCTCCTCGCCGTGCACCGCCCGCAGGTTCCCTTCCAGCAGCGCCAGTGCGTTGCCCGCCACCACCGCCATCGCGAACGCGAACAACGCCGCCCGGGGATAGCTCAACGTCGGTACCTCGCAGTGCAACAACTCGGTCAACCGTTGGAAGTGTCCCTCGATGCGCCACCGCCCCCGGTAGGTCGCACAGATTACGATCGCTGAGATCGCCGCCGGCAAGTTGGTCACCAACTCGATCTCGGTCTCGCCGTCGCGTGTCGGCTGATCCAGGACCAGGACGATCCGCCGCATCACCTGCGGCTCTCCACCCTCGGGATCCTCCACGCGGATCCGATGCTCGAAGACCACGCCCGTGTCACAGCGACCGATCAGGACCAACTCTCTCAGGGGGGTGAACGGCAGGTCCTTCTGATGCCGACGGATCAGGAAGAAGGCCATCCGCCGCTCGACCTCCCGCAGGAACCACCGCACGCAGAAGTTCCGATCCGCAATCCACAATTGGCCGGCGTCGAGCCGCACCTGATCCAGCAGGGCCCGCTCCTGGGTGTAGGCATCCTCGCACAGGATCACATCCGCGATGAGCCCGCTGACCGGCTCGTAGACCGCCAGCGACTTGCCCGGCAGTCCGGCGGCTCGGAGGTTCCGCAGGGGCCGGATCCGGTGCTCGGTGCCGGCCAAGGCGTTGCCGTCGAGGATGCGGGCGTGATACCCCGGGATCGGCTCGTCCCGGAGCCCTCCCGCGGCGGCGATGACGGCGCGAGCCCGGGCGGCGGTCTGGCGGACGACGGCCGCGGCGATGGCCGGCTCCATGCGTTGGAGTTTGCCGTAGAAGGCGGCCTCCGAGACCCGGATCTGCTCCCATCGGGCCCAGAAGGCGGCCCGCGGCGAGGGTCGGGTCCCGCTGGCGACATCGAGCAGGATGTGGACCAGGTGGGTCAAGGTCAGTTCCCGGGTGTATTGAGCATCAGTCACCTGCTCGAAGAGGGCTTCCAAGGTGGGCTCGTCGATGAGCCACTCGGTGGCCATTCGGGTCATGACCGTAGCGGCGGCCCCCTTGACGAAGGGGTTGAGAATGGCAGGCAGGGTCACGTTTACCTCCGGGTCAATGGATCTCTTTTATCTACGTTGACCCAAGAGGTTACGTTCAATATCTCTGCATGTTGAGGAGGGTGGTCGCGGCAGGCCCCCTGCCCTGGAACATCGTGAACCAGGGGGGAGCCACTCCGGACGGGCTCATCGACTGTGAGCCAATCCGGCGCTGACCCTGCCCAGTACCATGATGGTCCTCGTTTTGAGATGCAAGTGGCCCGGTGCCCGGCGTCGGCGGGGTCGATGTCCTCGACGGTGAGGCTGAAGCCGAAGTGGATGTCATAGTCGGCCCACTCCCACGGCAGCACCTTGGTGCCAGGGCGCAGGGGTCCACCGGTGGCCTACTCGAACTTGGCGGTGATGGCGGCGGCGTGCTCGCGTCAGATGAAGCCGATGCCGCGGTCGTTCTGTTCGACAAGGTTGGTCCGGCCAGGTGGCCGCGGTCGGCGGTGGGATAAGGCAGGGGTTCACCTCGACCGCGGCCGGCGCGCCGACCCGCACTCGAAACAACGCCGGGCAGAGAGCAGTTCCAGGAGGAGCAGGATCGGCAGCTCCAAGAGGACCGTCGACCAGCGGCCCGAGCCACGCGCCGACTCGCTCCAGTGTCGGGAGACCCAGCCGCACGTCGGGCAGTGGATCCCTTCGCCGATGCAACTAGGGGATCGCCGCGTTCACCGTGGGTGGAACACGTTCGGCCGGGCTTACACACGTGGCACCCTGCGTATACACCCTCGGGCCGTTCGTGGGGACGAAGGAGCACCGGACGCGCCGGCCCGCTATGATGGTGAGCGTGTCAACCATGATCCCGGGAAATCAGCCACCACCGGCAGAGCCCATT
>DATIFO010000224.1:0-27120 GCA_035455275.1 Methylomirabilis sp. (SeqCode)
CATCATGTACTACAGCGCTGCTTACAACCGCGTGTTCGCGCTCGACGGCGCGACGGGGAAGGAGCTCTGGCACTACTACCCGAAGCTGGACCCGGTGGTGAGCACCCTCTTCTTCCAGCCCTTCAACCGGGGCGTGGCTTACGGCCATGGCAAGATCTTCATGGGGACGCTCGACGGCTTCGTGGTGGCGCTGGACGGGAAAACGGGCAAGGAGGTCTGGAGGACCCAGGTCGTGGACACCAAGACCTGTAGCTGCAACTTCACCGGCGCGCCGATCGTCGTGAAGGACAAGGTCCACATCGGCCAGACCGCCGGGGAGTACCCGATCCAGGGCTATATTTTCGCACTCAACGCCGAGGACGGCAAGATCGTGTGGAGATTCAACACGATCAAGGACGACCCAAAGAGCTGGGGGGGCGACTCCGGAAAATTCGGCGGCGGGGGCGCCTGGATGACCCCTTCCTACGATCGGGAGACCAACCTCGTGATCTGGGGCACGAGTAACCCGGCTCCCGACTACGACTGGGGAGGGGCGCGCCCGGGCGACAATCTGTACACCTCCTCCGTGGTGGCGCTCGACGCCGACACGGGCAAGCTGGCCTGGTACCATCAAGAGATCCCGCATGATGACTGGGACTACGACTCGGCCCTCGGCGAGTCGGTCCTCCTCGATGTTCCGGTTGACGGCAAGATGCAGAAACTCGCCGTTCACCAGAACAAGAGCGGCTTCGTCTTTGTATACAACCGGACAAACGGGAAGATCGTCAATGTCTACCCGATGATGCACACGTACAACTTCGTCGAGCGGATCGATCCCAAGACCGGTGAGCTGATCGGCCGCAAGTCGCCGAGGCTGGGCAAGCCGGAATTCATTTGCCCGTGGATCGCCGGCGGGCGGGGCTGGAACGCGGGCTCGTACAGCTCGAAGACCAAGCTGTGGTACAACAGCGCCAACGAGGTCTGCGAGGAGGTCACGGTCGAGAAGCAGCCGCCCGTCACCCAGCCGGCGGCGCAGCTCTTCTTCGGAGGCGACCAGGTGGCCAAGAATCCGCCGGGCGGCACGGCGTACGGCCATCTCGACGCACTGGACCCGGTGACGGGCGTGCGCAAGTGGACGGTCAACTACAAGTACCCGCCGCTCAGCGGGGTGCTCTCGACAGGTGGTGATCTGGTGATCAACGGGGATGTCGAGGGGGTGGTGCACGCCTACGATGCCGAGACCGGCCAGGAGTTGTGGAACTTCCGCACCGGCTCTGGTATCCGCGGGGGGCCGATCAGCTATACGGCGGGCAGCAAGCAGTACATCGCGGTTCCGAGTGGGCTGGGCTCGCTGGTGCTGGGGCTCTACCCGCACATCTGGCCGGAGGTGGCCGATTTCCCGCAAGGCGCCGCCATGTTCGTATTCACGCTGAAGGACTGAGCGCGCACTCGTGTGGTGCAGCCGCCGACGACCGTCCCAGGAGGCAGTAGGCGCTTCGAGGATTCCGATGAGGACGCGGGGCATGAGTGGTTGGATCGCAGCGCTGGTTCTCGCGGTCATCGGGGCCGGCGGGGTGCAGGCTCAGCAAGGCACCGCGCCGGCCGCACCGGGATCTTCGACCAACGCGCCGCCAATCGACCTGAAGGATCCGGCGGTAATCGAGGCCGGCAACGGAATCTTCCGTCGGAGCTGCACCACATACTGCCACGGCCGCGAGGGCCAGGGTGGAGGTGTTCGGGGACCGAGGCTTCGCAACGGGAACTTCGACAACGCATATCTGTTCCAGGTGATCACAAGCGGCCGCGCCTCGATGCCTGCCTTCAGCCGTGTCTATACGCCCGAGCAGATCTGGCAAGTCATCGCGTACATCCAGTCGCTGCGAGACTGAGCTGGCCGCTGCCTGGTCGAGCGCCGGTCGGAGGCGCTCGGTCCTGGTGGTGGGCAGCCGGAGGCGGTGCGTGGGTCGCCCGGATCAGCGGGAGGGGGCCGCCGGGCGCAGTCCCAGGTAGCCGAGGATGCCTCTCCGCCGATTCCGGCCGTCATCCCGTCCTGCACGCCAGCGTTCCCGGGCATACTTTCTGAGGTAGTGATCGGGATTGCCCAGGAAGCTCTCGAAATCCAGGCCGACCTCCCTGATGTTGCATTCGATATAGAGATCGCCGTAGTATTCCAGCTCCTCGTCGGAAAGGCGATCCGGCGACCGCTCGTTCTGGCGACGGTCCATACCCCTCCTCTGCATCGTCTCTCCTGACACAATCCGAGATGGGGCAAAATATAGCATCCCCCGTCGGGACCGACAATCACAATTCCTCCAATGTCGGCTCCTTCAACATGCAAGGACGCACGGAAGGCACCGCCCCGACGCGAAAGTTGCCCCCTCGCGCCTCTGAAGCTATACTCCGGTCAAGGACTGCACCTCAACTGAAACCACAGATTTCGCAGAGTCCAAACCACGATTTTCTTTCATGACATTTGCGCATTCTGCGGATGGATCACAGCTCGATGCCGAGACTCGTCGTCGCAGATTCCAGAGGACAGATCCTCGACCATCTCTCCCTCGGCATGGCCGGCCGCTCGGGGTCCGATGTCGTGCCCGTTCCTCCCGAGGACCTCATCCGCATCCCCGAGGGAAGCAAGTTGTTCACCATGCCGGGAAGCCGGCCGATGGCGTGGGACGGCCGGCGGCATGTCTTTCGTCCGGCGACGCGGGTACGGATCGGCGGGCGGAGCTTCGCCGCCACGACGGTGGCGGCGTTCCTGCCCCCGGGATACACCCGCACGCTCTTGCCGGCCGCCTCCTACCCGGCGCCGCAGCCTCCCCTCCCCCTCTGGCCGTACACGGCGGTGGGCTGGGACGGCGAGGCCTTCGTGGCCGCATCCATCCGCACCGATCCCATGGACCACTCCGCAGCCCGGCACTACGACGACCGCGAACTCCTCCCGCTGATCCAGAAGCGTCTGGAGCTGGCCCCCGAGAATCCGATCCTGCGTCAGCTCGTGCGCTGCGCCACGGAGTACCACTGCCTCGCGGCCAAGAACCTTTTCCTGGAGCGCTGGGAGGCGCCCCTGCCGGTGGCGAACAGCTGCAACTCGGCCTGCGTGGGCTGCATCTCCTGGCAGCCCTCCACCGCCTGCCAGGCCTCACACGAGCGCATCCGGTATATGCCGACCGCCGAGGACGTCGTCGGGGTGGCGCTGCCCTTCCTCACCGCCGTCCCCGAGGCCATCGCCAGCTTCGGCCAGGGCTGCGAAGGGGAACCCCTCCTCCAGGCAGACGTGATCGCCGAGGCGGTGCGCCGGATCCGCGCGGCCACGGACCGCGGCACCCTCAACTGCAACACCAATGGGAGCCTCCCCCGCCGCGTCGCGCAGATTGCGCTGGCCGGCCTGGACAGCATTCGCATCAGCCTGAACTCCGCTCTCGGTCCGGCCTACACCGCCTACTACCAGCCTCGCTACTACCGATGGGACGACGTGCGGGAATCCGTCCGCCTGTCCAAGGCCGAGGGGCTCTACACCACCATCAACTACCTCGTGTTCCCCGGTGTGACCGATCGTGAGCAGGAGCTGGAGGCGCTGCTCGATCTGACCCGTGAGACCGGTCTGGACATGATCCAGATGCGGAACCTCTGCATCGATCCGGAGCTGTACCTTGCCACGGTGCCGCCCCCGCGGGGGAAATGCGTCGGGATGCGCACAGTCCTGCAGACCATCCGCCGGGAGTTCCCCCGGGTGGAGATCGGCTACTTCAACCGGCCGAAGGAACTCTTCACCACCCGCCTGTGCGAGACCCTGGTGTTCTGATCGCTGGCGCCCCCTCAACCCCGCCTTCTCCCGGGTACCGGGTACCACACCCGGAGGGTACCGGGTGCGGTGGGGGAGAAGGAAGGGATGGGTGGCGGGAAGGGACGACGCGAGTTCCCTGAGGGTTGCTTCACATGAATATTCAGATTGCCACGACGGGAGACGGGGCGCTGCAAGAGGCGGTGGCGCAGCTCGCCGAGGCCATCGCCGCCCAGAAGTGCTGGTCGTGCGGATGTCTCCACGCCGGGCTCGCCGCCATCGAGCGCGCCTTCCCGACGGACACCCGTCCCGCCGAGCTGGATGCGCGCGTCCGGGCAGCGCGAGAGCGCCTGGTCGAGGTGCGGTATGACTGTCTCGGGTGCGAGACGTGCCATCCGGCGGTCGCGATCAACGCCCTCGGCCGCCTCGGCGCCGGCCTCCCGCTGGACGTGGAGACCTGCCCTGCCACGCCTGTTGCCGCCCGAGAGGGCTGGCCGCCGCTACCCGGGGCCTACACTGTGCTCCGCCACGCGGCGCCTGTCGCGGTGTGCACGCTGATGGACGAGCGGCTGGCCGCCGCCCTGGCCGAGCACCGGGACGATGGCATCGCCATCGTCGGGACACTCCGGACCGAGAACCTGGGTATCGAGCGACTGATCCAGAACACCATCGCCAACACGAACATCCGATTCCTGATCGTCTGCGGGACGGATTCCCGGCAGGCGATGGGTCATCTCCCCGGCCAGTCTCTCGTGGCCCTGGCGCGGTCGGGGATTGACGATCAGGCGCGGATCATCGGGGCGGCCGGAAAGCGGCCGGTCCTCCGTAACCTCTCGAGGGGGGCGGTGGAGCACTTCCGGCGAGCGGTCGAGGTCGTGGACCTGGTGGGTCAGGACTCGATTCCGGCGGTTCGCGAAACCGCTCGCACATGCGCCCGGAGGAACCCGGGTCCGGCCCAGGCTATCGCCAAGGAGCAGGTCATGCTGCCTCTCCGCGGTTACCTCCCCGACCGGATGGTCTCCGACCCCGCGGGCTACGTCGTGGTTTTCGTGGATCGCCCGCGGCGGCTCCTCACGCTGGAGCATTACAGCAATGACGGCGTGCTTTCCGCCGTGATCGAGGGAAACGCGGCGCCCGAGCTTTACATCCCGGCGGTGGAGCGGGGCCTCGTCTCCCGCCTGGATCACGCCGCCTACCTCGGGCGCGAACTCGCGCGGGCGGAGCAGGCCCTCGCCTCCGGCGGTCCGTTCGTCCAGGATGCCGCTCCCGGGCCTTCCCCGGCGCCCCCGGCCCAGGCCTGTCCTTGTGGACCTCCCGCCAAGGAAGAACCCTGCTGAGACGTCTGACCGCGCCCGGGAGGCGCCGGAAGAGACATCGTGCCTCCCCCTCAGAGGGGGGCGGGATTCGTCGCGAGCCCAGCCGTTAGATTTCTCAGATGTCACGGAAGAACCCTTCCGGAATAATCTGCGAAATCTGTGGTTAATTCGATTCTTCGGTCTTGACCTGGTGGGGCAGGCTCTGTACACTGCCACCTGGTTCTGCCGGTTCTGGACGGAAACGTGATGCCGTGGGGACCAACCATCCCTGCGGCGTTTTTGCTTCCTCCGCCGGTTACCTGCCGGCCCGGAGACTCAGCGTCATGCAGCGGGATTCCAGGAACGACGTTCGCAACCTCGCCATCATCGCCCACGTGGACCACGGCAAGACCACGCTGGTGGACGCCATGCTCTGGCAGAGCGGGATCTTTCGTTCCAACGAGTACGTGGTGGAGCGGGTCATGGACTCCATCGACCTGGAGCGGGAGAAAGGCATCACCATCATGGCCAAGAACACCGCCATCGCCTATCGCGGCACCCGCATCAACATCGTGGACACCCCGGGCCACGCCGATTTCGGCGGCGAGGTGGAACGGACCCTGAAGATGGTGGACGGGGTCATGCTCCTGGTGGATGCCAGCGAGGGGCCGCTCCCCCAGACCCGGTTCGTCCTGCGCAAGGCGTTTGAGGCGAACCTGCCGCCGATCGTCGTCATCAACAAGATCGATCGCGCGGACGCACGGGTCCAGGAGGTTCTCGACGAGGTCTACGACCTGTTCATCGACCTGGATGCCACCGAGGAGCAGCTGGAGTTCCCGGTCTTCTACTGCAACGCCCGCCGGGGCCTCTGCCGCGTGAAGCCGGACGGACCGGACGAGCCCCTCATCCCCCTCTTCGAGGAGATCCTGCGGACGGTGCCGCCGCCGTCCTACGAGCCCGGCCACCCGCTCCAGCTCCTGGTCACCACCCTGGATTACGACGACTACGTGGGCCGCCTCCTGATCGGGCGACTCTTCAATGGCCGGGTCAGGAAGGGCCAGGACGTGACGCTGTGCCGGCTGGACGGAAGCCGGGTGGCCGCCAAGGTCACCAACCTCTACGGGTACCAGGGGCTCCGGCGGATCGAGATCGACGAGGCGGGGCCGGGCGATATCGTCGCGGTCGCAGGTCTGGATGCGGCCAGCATCGGCGAGACGCTCTCCGACACGGAGGATCCCCGGCCGCTTCCTCCCATCAAGGTGGACGAGCCAACCATCGCCATGCTGTTCTCCGCCAACAACTCCCCCATGGCCGGGCGGGAGGGGCAGCACGTCACCTCCTCGAAGCTCAAGGATAGACTCGCCAAGGAGATCTTGACCAACGTCTCCATCCGCGTGGAGCCGACCGACTCCCCCGATACCTTCAAGGTATCCGGACGCGGGGAGCTGCAGCTCGCCATCCTGATCGAGATGATGCGCCGGGAAGGATACGAGCTGTCGGCTGGCAAGCCGGAGGTCCTGACCCGGGAGATCGACGGCCAGCGACACGAGCCCATGGAGCTCCTGGTGGTGGACTGCCCCGACGAGTTCATCGGGGTGGTGACGCAGAAGACGGGGATCCGGCGAGGACGGATGACCAAGATGGTCAACCACGGCACCGGCCGGGTGCGCCTGGAGTTCCGGCTCCCCAGTCGGGGGCTGATCGGCTTCCGCACGGAATTCCTCACCGACACCCGGGGCACCGGCATCATGAACCATCTGTTCGACGGCTACAAGCCCTGGCAGGGAGACATCCCCCATCGCGCCACGGGAGCGCTGGTGGCGGACCGTCCCGGCCGGGCCACGGGCTATGCCATCGCCCACCTGCAGCCCCGCGGCATCCTGTTCGTGGCCCCGGGCGACGAGGTGTACGAGGGGATGATCGTGGGGGAAAACTCCCGCGAGAAGGACATGGACGTCAACGTCACCAAGGAGAAGAAGCTCACCAACATGCGGGCCTCGACCGACGAGGCATCCGTCCAGCTCATCCCGCCGCGCGCCATGAGTCTGGAGCAGGCCCTGGAGTTCCTCCGGACCGACGAGCTGCTGGAGGTCACCCCGAAGGCCTTCCGCCTCCGCAAGAAGGTCCTCCCCGCCCTGAAGCGCAAGGGCGTCCACCTCGACTGACCCCCAGGCATTGCCCCCTTGAGTTGTTAGCGCGCCACATCGAGCCGCATTGCACTGAGGTACTTGTAGCTGCGCCCGATGCTCGCCAGCGGGTCACCCGGTTGGTCATGCTCGACAAAGTAATGCCGAATGCCAGCCGACCAGCATTGCGAGAGGACCGTTTTCCAATCGATGACGCCTTGGCCCACGTCGGCGAGATCCGGTAGGACGGCCGCGATGTCGGGGACGTCTCCCTTCCGAGACGGAGGCGAGGGCAGCCGCTTCAAATCCTTGACATGGACCGACACGACCCGGCCAGGATAGCGCGTGAGGTACGTGATCGGATTCTGCCCTGCAGCAGTGATCCAGCACAGATCGATCTGGAGGCTGACGAGTGACGGTTCGGTGGACTCGACAAGTATTTCGTATGGCCGCTTCGTCGTGCCGACAGGAATCGCAAACTCGACCATGTGGTTGTGATACGCGAGCGTGATGCCGGCCGCCTTGCATACTGCTCCGGCCCGGTTGAGCTGCTCGGCCGCACGCCGCCAGATATCTGGCTGGCCGCCAGGCGCTTCGTCAACGGACCCGACAACCAGGTACTGATGCCCGATCGTCCGGGCGTCGTCCACGACGCCTGGCCATTGATCTCCAAGCGCACCGAAGTTGACGTGAGCCGACACCCCGGTGAGACCATTTGACTGGAGAGCAGCACGCACGTCGCCAGGGGATCGGCCGAAGTAGCCAACGAACTCAACTTCCTTGTAGCCGATTGCAGCGACCCTGGCGAGCGTCCCGTTGAAGTCCTTCGGGAGGACCGTTCGGAGCGTGTAGAGCTGCAGACCGATCGGACGGATACCCTGCTGCGCCATCACGAGCGTGTCTTGCGCCAGCAACGGACCAGTCAAGGCTGCCCGAAGAAACGAGCGCCGATCCAGCAGCATCTGGCCTCCTGACCTCATCGCGCGAACGAACAAGTCTTTGTCCGGCGGGCCCTGCGCGGGAGAGGCCAACGACAGCCGGTGAGACCCGCCCGGTAAACCGGGTTGAACTGAACCGCTGGCCTACAGGCGATGAGAATTGTATCTGAACACTGGGGTGGAGGAAAGGGTTCCGAACACAAATTCCTTTTGCGTCCGTAACCTCACAACTTCTCGCCATTCCAGCCGCCCCTACCCAGTTTGACCTTGACAGCCGCCTGTGTGGTGATACCATCCGCCCGCCTCACAACCGCCCTTCCAACACACGGATGTCCCCCTCTCCTATCCGGGTCGGACGGGTCTGACGAGTCCGACTCCCGAAGGGAAGGCCAGGGTGGGGGGAGCGCCTCATTTCTACACCGCCAGGAGCGGCAAGCGGATCACCACCGGGAAGCAGGCTGGCACGAAAGCCAAGAGAGGAGGGGAAATGGCCATGAAGAGATGCTGGGGAATCGGGGCGATGCTGGCGGCATTCCTGATTGCCGGGCCCGCCTTCGGTGGCGAGCCCATCAAGCTGGGGATGTCCACCTGGCTCGGGTATGCTCCCTTGTATCTGGCCAAGGAGAAGGGTCTCTTTCAGAAGCGAGGCCTCGAGGTCGAGGTCGTGGTGATCGAGAGCCCGGCAGACCGGAGAGCGGCCTTCGCCGCGGACCGGATCCAGGGCATGGCCACGACGGTGGACACGCACGTCATGACGGCGGCCGCGGAGAATCCGATCCCCCTCAAGCAGGTCCTGGCGCTGGATGACTCCCACGGCGGCGACGGCATGGTGGCGAAGAAAGAGATCAAGACGATCAAGGACCTGAAGGGGAAGACGGTGGCCGCCCAGCTCGGGGCCGGGGCGAGCTATTTCTGGCTGAACTACGTCCTGTCCCAGAACGGGATGAAGCTCTCTGACCTCAAGACCGTGGACATGAAGGCGGGTGACGCCGGCGCGGCCTTCGTGGCCGGCAAGGTGGATGCCGCCGTGACCTGGGAGCCCTGGCTCTCCAAGGCCAAGGATACCCCCTTCGGCCACGTCCTGCTCTCCAGCGACCAGACCCCCGGGATCATCGTGGACTCCCTGGCCTTCAAGCCCGATTTCCTCAAGAAGCGGGCGGAGGACGTGAAGAAGATCGTGGCCGCCTGGAACGAGGCGGTCCAGCTCGCGGCCGAGAACCCCACCGAGGCCGACGCCATCATGGCCAAGTTCACGGGGCAGAAGCCGGAGGAGTTCACCAAGGAGAAGACCGGCGTCCGGTTCTACGGGCAGAAGGAGAACAAGGAGTATTTCGGCACGCCCCAGAAGCCCGGCCTGCTCTACAAGGTGACCCAGCGGGCCGCGGACGTCTGGTCGCAACTGAAGTTCATCAAGACCAAGCCCAAGGCAACCGACCTGATCGACGGCTCCTTCCTCTGATATCATAGCGTCCGTCACGAGGGGGCTTCCGGGAGCCCCGGAGGTCTGAACTTGTCGGCAGTGACCGCGCCGTCCCGCTGCCCAGACAGCGGGCGGGCGGTCGCACCGGCAGTTGCCTCTCGACCCCCCGGAAACAGATGGGTGGAACCAGCGCACACCAACCCGAGGAGACTCCCCGGCGGGTCGCCGACCTCCTGAGCCCCAGGGAGCCCATCCCCCCCGGTCTATACATTACCCTCAGCCTCGGCAGCTTCGCCGTTTTGCTCGTCGTGTGGTCGATCCTCACCTACGGCGGGCTGGTGGATGCCCTGTTCCTCCCCACGCCAGGCCGGGTCTTTCAGTCGGGTCTCGATCTGTTCCTGGAGTTCGAATTCACCTTCGACATCCTCAACAGCGCGTACCGGGTGATGGTGGGCTTCCTCGCCGCCGCCGTCATCGGCGTGCCGCTGGGACTCATCATGGGGACCTTCCGGGCGGCCGAGGCATTGACCGAGCCCGTGGTCGGCTTCATCCGCTACATGCCCGCCTCGGCCTTCATCCCACTCTTCATACTCTGGCTGGGGATCGGCGACATCGAGAAGATCGCCATCATCTTCGTCGGGAGCTTCTTCCAGCTCGTCCTGATGGTGGCCGTCGTCGCCAAGAACGTGCCCATGGACATGCTGGAGACGGCGTACACCCTGGGGGCGGGACGCTTCCAGGTCATCCGCAGGGTGCTGCTGCCGGCCAGCCTGCCCGGCATCCTGGATACGCTGCGGATCATCGTGGGCTGGGCCTGGACCTACATCATCGTGGCGGAGCTGGTGGCATCCGCCTCGGGGATCGGGTACATGATCATCAGCGCCCAGCGGATGCTTCGCACCGGGAGCATCATCTTCGGGATCCTCACCATCGGGACCATGGGTCTCGTCACCGACTATTTCTTCAAGTGGCTCTACCGGAGGCTCTTCCCCTGGGCGGAGTGAGGCGCGTGGCCGAGCCGATCAAGCTCCACATCCAGAACATCTCCAAGACCTACCACTCGGACGGCCACGAGGTGCTGGCCATCGACGAGGCCAACCTGGAGATCCGGAACAAGGAGTTCGCCACCATCCTGGGCCCCTCGGGCTGCGGGAAGAGCACGCTCCTCCGGATCGTGGCCGGCCTCACGAAGCCGACGCGAGGGGCGGTGCGGCTCGACGGCAAGACGATCGGCGGCCCCGGGCAGGATCGCGGCATGGTCTTCCAGACGTACACCCTCTTTCCCTGGCTCACCGTGAAGGAGAACATCCAGTTCGGTCTGGAGCTGTCCGGCGTGCCGAGGGGAGAGCAAGAGCAGATCGCCCAGGAGTTCATCCAGAAGGTGGGACTCAAGGGGTTCGAGCAGACCTACCCGAAAGGCCTGTCGGGCGGGATGAAGCAGCGGGTGGCCATCGCCCGGGCCCTGGCCAACAACCCGGCCGTGCTGCTCCTGGACGAGCCCTTCGGCGCCCTCGACGCCCAGACGCGGGCGCTCATGCAGGAGCTGCTCACCCAGGTGTGGGAGGACCTGCACAAGACCATCCTCTTCGTCACCCACGACGTGGAGGAGGCCATCTTCCTCTCGGATCGGGTCTTCGTCATGACGGCCCGGCCCGGCCGGATCAAGGCGGAGATCGCCATTCCGCTGGAGCGGCCCAGGACCTACGAGATGAAGGCCACGGACACCTTCATCCGGCTGAAGCAGCAGGCCTTCACCCTCATCCGGGAAGAGGCCATCAAGGCCATCCAGTACAAGGAGTGACGCGTGGACCTCGGGCTGAAGGATCGCGTGGTCTTGATCACGGGCGCAAGCCGCGGGATCGGCCGGGCTGCCGCCGCGGCCTTCGCCGCCGAGGGGGCGCTTCTCAGCGTGTGCAGCAGGAACGGGGACGAGCTGCGGGCGAGCATGACCGCCATCGGCGTTCCGGAGGATCGGCTGCTCACCCTCCAGGCGGATGTGGGACGGGCCGCCGAAGCGGAGGCGTTCGTCCGGGCGGCACTGGATCGGTTCGGAACCGTGAACGTGCTGGTGAACAACGCCGGCGCCGGCCTGCCCGCCGCCTTCGAGGAGTTGCCCGACGAACGCTGGGGCGCCGTGCTGGACCAGAACCTGTGGAGCGTGATCCGCATGACGCGGGCGGTGCTCCCGGCCATGAAGGCCGCTGGCGGCGGGCGCATCATCAACGTGTCGGCCCTGTCGGGTCTCCGACCGCGCCTGGGACAGGTGGCCTCCAACGTCAGCAAGGCGGGCGTGGTGAGTCTGACCAAGAGCCTGGCCGCCGAGCTGGCGCCCCACCGCATCCTGGTGAACGCGGTCTGCCCGGGCATGGTGCTCACGTCCCGCTGGGCGGCGCGGGTGGGGAAGCTGGCGCAAGAGCAGGGCATCACGGAGACGGAGGCCAAGCACCGGCTGGCAGGCTACGGCATCCCGCTGGGCCGCTTCGGCGATCCCGAGGAGTCGGCCGGGATCATCCTGTTCCTCGCCTCCCGCCAGTCGAGCTACATCACCGGCACGGCCATCGAGGTGGACGGGGGACTGGGCGCGTGCATCGACCTCCGTCCCCGCTGAGTCTTTCAACCGGCTCGGGCGCCGCCTCAGCCTGGCGCAGCGACTACTTGCGTGAGTATTTGCCATCCCCAGGCGCCGTCACCCCTGCGCAAATCCCCCCGAACCCCCCTTTGCCAAAGGGGGGCCGAGGGGGATTTCACCGGAATGGCGGCAGAGGCCTGGCAAGCTGGCTATCACCTATGCGGTCAAGCAATCGCGCGATGAACGCGCGCGCCCACGGGAGGCTGACATGATCGGGATACAGATGGCGCCCACGGCGCGGCGCATCCTGGAGACGGTCCTGGCGGTGAAGCCGGGCGAGCACGTGTGCATCGTCACGGACACGGAGTGCCCGCACACCATCACCGAGTCCCTGGCCCAGGCGGCCAGGGGGATGGACGCCGAGGTGGCCGTGGTCCTGATGACGCCGCGCGAGGCGGGCAGCGTGGAGCCCCCGCCGGTGGTGGGCGCGGCCATCCAGGCGGCGGATGCCGTGATCTGGCAGGCGACCTACGCAGTGGTGCACACGCGCACCGCACGCGCCGCCTTCGCCAGGGGCGTCCGCATGTGTGATATGTGGGGATGCAGCGAGGACATGATGGTCCGCGGCGGGATGGCGGCGGACTACGGGTCCATCGCCGAGCTGACAAGGCGCCTGGCGCCGGTCTTCACGACGGGACGCGCGGCCCGGCTGACCACGCCGGCGGGGACGGATCTTCAGGTCTCGCTGGAGGGCCGGTCAGGGATCCCCCTGGTGGGGATGGCGAATCAGAAGGGGACCTTCTGCGCCCTGCCCGATGGCGAGGTGGCCATCTCGCCCATCACCGGCAGCGCCGAGGGTATCCTGGTCCAACCCTACTGCATTGAAAAAAAAGAGCTGGGCTACGTGAAGGACAGGATCAGGATCGAGGTGAAGCGGGGTCGGATGGAAAAGATAAGCGGCGGCCCCCAGGCCGACTTCCTGGCGCAGGTGCTGGACACGGCCGGGGGCACCGCGCGTAACATCGCCGAGTTCGCCATAGGAACCAACCCCGCCTGCCGCCTGGGCGTCACCATTCGCGAGGCCAAGAAGACCTGGGGCACGGCCCACATCGGCATCGGGGACAGCAAGAGCGTGGGCGGCGACGTGGAGGGCCCCTTGCACTTTGACCTCGTCTTCGTCGAGCCCACGGTGACGGTGGACGAGACCGTGGTCGTGAAGGATGGCAAGGTCGTCGCCTGAGCTCCTGGCAGGCTACCAGTAGTGCAGATTTGGCTTGACCACCTTACCCTGCTGCGGCATTCTGCGGTCGTCCTCTGGGGAGGGGCAGTAGCACTGGGCCAGGTAGCAATTCCCGATCGCCACCCGTCAGCGACAGATTGATCTCATGACAGACTGGCAGGAAACCGCCAAGGCCGTGGATAGGATTGTCTATTTGGCCGAAGCCGGCAAGAGGGCCGCCGTGGCCACGGTGGTCCGCATTGAAGGCTCCGCCTACCGGCGCCCAGGCGCCAAGTTCCTCGTCGAGGAAGGCGGCCAGACGCTGGGAGGCGTGAGCGGCGGGTGCCTGGAAGCGGACGTCCGCGAGGTCGCCCTGGCTGCCATGCGGGATGGCGTGCCGCGGCTCCTGCACTACGACACCGGCAGCGACGAGCAGCGCGTCTGGGGGCTGGGGCTGGGCTGCAACGGCTCCGTGGACGTTTTCGTACAGCCCGCGACCTCGGAGGCCGCGCTCCTCGTGGCGGCCCGAGTGAAGGAACTCCTGAAAGGGGAGACCCCATTCGCCGTCTCGACGCTGGTGGAGGGCCCCGGATACGTGGGCTCTGCGCTGGTCCTGGGGAGTGTCGGCGTGCTCGCAGGCTCGATGGGCGGCTCCCATCCGGAGAGCGAGATTGCGGCCCTCGCCCTCGACCAGCTCGCAAAGGGCGAGTCGGCCCTTCACGCAGTGGGCGCGGGGCGGGTGTTCACGGAGGTGTACCTCCCACCGCCGCACCTGATCGTCTTCGGCGCGGGGGACGACTCGATTCCCCTGGTTGGCTATGCGGCGGCCGCGGGGTTTCGCGTCACCGTGGTGGATCACCGATCCGGCTACCTCACCCCGGAGCGCTTTCCCGCCGCCACGCGCCTGCTTCGCCTGAGGCCGGAGGAAGACCCGAGCCCTCTCCCCATTGGCCCGCGCTCTTACGTTGTCCTCAAGACGCACTCGCTGGCCCACGATAGGGAGTGGGTGAAGCGCCTGCTCTTCACCGAGATCCCCTACATCGGCCTCCTGGGTCCCGGGAAGCGCAAGGAGCTGATCCTTGACCAGATCGGATCGACCGGAAGCCATCGGGTCTTCGGGCCCGTGGGCCTCGATCTGGGCGCCGAGGGGCCCGAGCAGATCGCCCTGAGCATCGTCGCCGAGCTGCTGGCCGTTCGGTCGGGCCGGGAGCCAAGGCACCTACGAGCCCGGGAGGGCACGATCCATGCGGCCTGAGCGGGCCGACGGCGTGGCGGGGATCGTGCTGGCCGCGGGGGCCTCGCAACGCATGGGCCGGAACAAGCTGTTCCTGGAGCTTGAAGGCGAAACGCTCCTCCGGCGGGCCGTGGGCCGGGCAGTCGCGGCCGGTCTTTCCCCGGTTCTTGTCGTCCTGGGGTATCAGGCCGAGCGGGCCCTGCAAGAAGTGACGGGCATGCCGTGCCAGCCGATCCTGAACCCGGACTATGTACAAGGCATCAACGTCTCGGTCCGAGCCGGCGTCGCTGCGGTCCCCGCACAGGCAAGTGCGGCTGTCATCCTGCTCGGGGACATGCCATTCGTCACGACCCGCATGATCGCAACGCTGGTCGAGCGCTTTCGGGAGAGCGGGGCGCCGCTGGTGGTCTCGGAGTACGCTGGCGTGCAAGCCCCGCCCACGCTCTTCGACCGGGCGCTCCTCGACGAGTTCCTGGGGATGGAAGAGGAGGCGTGTACCAAGCGTCTCGTGAGGCGCCACCTGGGCGCAGCCCTGGTGGTCCGCTGGCCGGGAGAGACGCTCACCGACCTCGACCTGCCCAGCGATTACGAGCTGGTCAGGACCCTGACCGCGGCTGGGAGAATCCCGGATGCGCCCTGATCTCCTGGCGCTGGCCGGGGATCTCGTCAAGCGGGGCGAGCCGTTCGCCCTGGCGATTGTCGTCCGTCGCGAGCCGCCGACCTCGGCCCAGGTGGGGGACATGGCTCTGGTCACGGAAGCGGGCACATTTCACGGCTGGCTGGGCGGGAGCTGCACGCAGCCGACCGTGGTGCACGAGGCCCGGCGAGCCTTGGCGGACGGCATGGCCCGGCTGATCGCGCTTTCACCTGACCCCGGCGCGGACCATCGCCCCGGGGTCACTCCCATCCCGGCGACGTGTGCCAGCGGAGGCAGCGTGGATATCTACATCGAGCCGGTCCTGACGCCCCCCCGGCTGCTCATCCTGGGTGTCTCGGCGGCGGCCCAGGCCCTCGCCCGCCTGGGCAAGGCGATGGGCTACCGCGTGGATATGGCGGACCCGCTGGCCGACCCGGCCGGCTTCCCGCAGGTGGACAGGGTCCTCACTAACCCGGAGGCGCCCGAACTGCGGGGAGCTTATCCCCATCCCGCCCGCCTCTCCATCGTCGTCGCCACCATGGGCCAGTGGGACGAGCAGGCCACGTCCGTCGCGGTGGCGCTGGAGCCCTCATACCTCGGCGTCGTGGCCAGCCGGAAGCGCTTCGACCAGATTTGCGAAGCCCTCGGGGCTCGGGGCGTCCCATTGGACATGTTGGCTCGGATCAAGAACCCCGCGGGGCTCGATATCGGAGCCGAGACCCCCGAGGAGATCGCCCTCAGCATCCTGGCCGAGATCGTGCGCCTGCGCCGCGCGGCCCTCAAGGAGGGATCTGCGGCGGAACCCGAGCTCCTACTCGTCGCGGAGGAGCTGGATCCGGTGTGCGGCATGAGCGTGGCCGTCGCCTCCGCCGTCCACCGCGCCGAGATCGGCGGCCGCACCTACTACTTCTGCTGCGGGGGTTGTCGCGAGCGGTTCCTGGCGGCGCCGGGGCGGTACGCGGCCGGCCCAGGAATGGGAGCCGCATGAGGGCCGAGATCCGCGCCATGCAGGAAGCCATGGAGCGGCACGGCTACATCGCCGAGCCGGAGATCGCCCTGGCCGTCTTCCTCGCCAAGGAGATGCAGAAGCCTCTCCTGGTCGAAGGGGACGCGGGGGTGGGCAAGACCGAGATCGCAAAGGTGCTGGCGCGCCTTCTCGACACCGAGCTGATCCGACTGCAGTGCTACGAGGGGCTGGACGTCAACACGGCCATTTACGAGTGGAACTACCAGCGCCAGTTGCTGCGTCTCAGGATGGCCGAGCAGGACGGACGGGATTCCGCCGGGATCGAGGAGATCATCTTCAGCCGTTCCTACCTGCTGGAGCGGCCGCTGCTACGCGCCATCACGCGTCGCGAGGGGCCGCCGGTGCTCCTCGTGGACGAGGTGGACCGGGCCGACGACGGGTTCGAGGCCTTCCTGCTGGAGGTCCTCTCGGATTTCCAGGTCACGATCCCGGAGCTGGGCCCCATCCGCGCCGAGCACGTGCCTTACGTCATCCTCACCTCGAACAGGAGCCGCGAGATCGGCGATGCCCTGCGCCGGCGCTGCCTCTACCTCTACGTCGAGCACCCGACGCTGGAGAAGGAAGTCCGGATCATCCGCGCCCGGGTCCCCGGGGCCAGCGCCCATCTGGCCGGGGAAATCGGCCGGTTCATGCAGGCCCTCCGCCGGCGCCGCCTCTCCAGGTCGCCCGGCGTGGCCGAGACGCTCGACTGGGCGCAGGCACTCATCCGCCTCCACCAGGACCAGCTTGACGCGGAGTCGGTGGAGGCCACCCTGGGGTGCATCCTGAAGGACCGGCACGACGCGAACGACCTGGGAAGCGAGGCGCTCTCGGCGCTGGTGGCAGAGGCCCGGGGCGCCGAAGCGGCGGCCGGCTGATGGCACAGGACCTGGTGACCCACGTGGCCCTCTTCGCGGGGGCGCTCCGCGAGCGGGGGATCCGCGTGGGACTCTGCGACGAGGTGGACGGGGTCTCGGCCTTGACACTCGTGGACCTGTTGGACCGAGGGGAGGTCCGTCTTGCGCTCCGGACCGCCCTCAAGATCCGGCGGCGCGACCGGGAGGCCTTCGACGAGCTGTTCCGCCGATTCTGGGGCGGCAAGGCGGCCGATGCTCCCCACCGGGAGCGGCCCCCCGGCAGGCCGATGGCAGCCCGTGCGGCGGCCCCTCTCCGCTGGGGCCAGAGCCAGATCGGGGGCCGCGGCGAAGGGGATTCGGAACAGGATGCGGCCGCAGGCGACGCCCCCGGCTACAGCCCGGAAGTCCTGCTGCGCCGCAAGCCGTTCGATGCGTGCAGCCCTGAGGACCTGGCCGCCCTGGAGCCGCTCCTCCGCCGCCTGGCCAGGGCGCTGGCCACGCGGAGGAGCCGGCGCCGCGTGCCGACGCGAGGCCGGGGCCGCGTGGACCTGAGGCGCAGCTTTCGCCGGGCCGTCGGGATGAGCGGGGAACTCCTCTCCCTCGCCCGCCGCGAGCGGGCGCTGGAGTTGCCGCGGCTCGTCCTGCTCTGCGACACGAGCGGCTCCATGGACGCGCACGCCCGCTTCCTGCTGGCCTTCGTGCTCTCGCTCGCGCGAGTGGCCAGGCGAACGGAAGTCTTCGCCTTCAACACGTCGCTCACGCGGCTGACCCCCTGGCTCTCGCCCGGCAAGATCGGCCCCACGCTGGATCGGCTGGCTGCAGGGGTGCCGGACTGGTCGGGGGGGACGAGGATCGGGGAGAGTCTGGCCGAGTTCACCCGGGGATACCTGGAGGAGACGGTCAACGCCGGGGCCGTGGTCGTGATCCTGAGCGACGGGCTCGATCGGGGGGACACGGCGCTCCTCGTGGACGCGATGCGGGCCATCCGGGCCAGGGCGCGGAAGGTGATCTGGCTGAACCCGCTGCTGGGCGACCCCCGCTACGAGCCCACGGCGCGCGGGATGGAGGCCGCCCTCCCTTTCATCGACCACTTCTGCCCGGCCCACAACCTGGAGTCGCTGGAGCGGCTCCTTTCCCTGCTGGCGGCCTGAGCCATGGGTATGCAGATCGAGAAAACCTTCATCGTCAAGTCATCCCCCGCGGCGGTCTGGGACTTCCTCACCGACCCGCACCGCGTCGCGCGCTGCCTCCCCGGGGCGGCGATCACCGAGCAGATCGACGGGCAGACCTACGCGGGCACCATCACGGTCAAGGTGGGTCCGGTGTCGGCCAGCTACAAGGGGCGCGTGCGCTTCGAGCGTCTGGACGCCGCGCTGCGGTCTGCGGAGATCGTGGCGTCTGGCCAGGACATCCGCGGCAAGGGGGGCGCCGACATGCGCATGCGGAGCCGCCTGCTGGAGAAAGCCCCCGGCCAGACCGAGGTGATCGCCACCTCGGAAGTCAACGTCACGGGCATCCTGGCGCAGTTCGGCCGCGGGATGATCCAGGACGTGAGCGACCAGATGTTCCAGAAGTTCACCGAGGCCGTGCGGGCGGAGCTGGAGGCGAAGGCGCAGGCGCCCGCGGGGCCCGAACCGGCGCCCGCCGTGGAAGCCGCGGAGAACCCACCCATCGACGCGGTCTCCTTCGGGGCGGGGGTGCTCGGTCGCGCCCTGGGACGGGCCGTCCGGGGACCCGCCTTCTGGGTTGTCGCCGCCGCGCTGGCCCTGCTCGTGTACTGGCTCTGGTTGCGGTAGTGCTTGATGGCGTGGGCGAGCGCCATAACGCAAGGCCTCTGCTGTCATTCCGGTGAAAACCGGGGCCGGGGTGACGAATTTTGGGAATGGGAATCTCTTTCGCAAAGAGGAGTGCCACATGATCCCCGCCCCGTTCGACTATCACGCTCCCAAGACCCTCTCGGAGGCGGTGGCGCTCCTTGGGCGCTTCCGCGACGAGGCCAAGGTCCTCTCCGGGGGGCAGAGCCTCCTTCCCCTCTTGAAGATCCGCCTCGGACAGGCCGCCCACCTTGTGGACATCGGAAAGATCCCCGGCCTGGAATACATCAAGGAGGAAGGGGACTACCTCAAGATCGGCGGCCGGACACGCGAGTCTGTCCTCGAACGCTCCGACCTCATCCGATCCAGGTACCCCATCCTGGCTGACACGACGGCCGTGATCGCCGATCCGTTGGTCCGCAACCTCGCCACCGTGGGCGGCAACCTGGCCCACGGCGATCCGGCCAACGACCACCCGGCGACGATGCTCGCCCTCGGCGCGCTGATCGTCGCCACCGGCCCGAAGGGAGAGCGCACCATCCCGGCCGGCGAGTTCTTCACGGGGCTCTTCACCACCGCCCTGGCGCTGGACGAGATCCTGACAGAGATTCGCGTCCCCGTTCCACCGCCGAAGACCGGCGGCGCCTACGTGAAGCTGGAGCGCAAGGTGGGCGATTTCGCCACCGCCGCGGCGGCCGCCCAGATCACTCTCGGGAGGGACGGCACCATCGAGCGTGCAGGGATCGCCCTGACGAACGCGGGACCGACTCCGGTCAAGGCGACCGACGCCGAGGCCTACCTCAAGGGGAAGAAGCCCGATGCCGCCGCCATCGCGGAGGCGTCGCGACGGGCCTCCCAGGCCGCGTCCCCCACGGCCGACCGCCGGGGCTCGGTCGATTACAAGCGAGAGATGGCCCGCGTCCTGACGGCGCGCGCCCTCAAGAAGGCACTCCAGAGAGCGGGAGGACAGTAGCCATGGCCACACACACGATCCGCGTCACCGTGAATGGGACCCCGCGCGAGGCCGTGGTGGACTCCCGGCTCCTGCTGGTCCATTTCCTGCGCGAGGTCCTCCGCCTCACGGGCACCCACATCGGCTGCGACACGACCCACTGCGGCGCCTGCACGGTCCTGCTCGACGGGGATCCGGTGAAGTCGTGCACCGTGCTCGCCGTGCAGGCTGACGGCCGCGAGGTGATGACGGTCGAGGGGTTGGAGAAGGGCGGCACGCTGCACCCGATCCAGGACGGGTTCTGGCAGGAGCACGGGCTGCAGTGCGGGTACTGTACCCCCGGGATGATGATGACGAGCTACGCGCTGCTCCGGAAGAACGCGCGCCCCACCGAGGAAGAGATCCGGCAGGCGATCTCGGGCAATCTCTGTCGCTGCACCGGGTATGTGAACATCGTCAAGGCCGTGCAGCACGCAGCCGGCAAGCTGCAGTAGGAGGTTCCTATGGCACCCCGGACAACGCCGGAAGTCGGTGGCATGGGCCACGCCATCAAGCGGAAGGAAGACCCGCGGTTCCTCCGCGGCCAGGGCCGATACGTGGACGACATCCAGCTCCCGGGGATGGTCTTCATGGACATCGTCCGGAGCCCCTTCGCCCACGCCAAGATCAAGAGCATCAACGCAGAGCGGGCGCTCAAGATTCCCGGTGTCCTCGCCGTGATCACCGGCGAGACCCTGGCCAAGTTCAACTTGCACTGGATGCCGACGCTGATGTCGGACACCCAGATGGTGCTCCCCACCGAGAAGGTCATGTACCAGGCGCAGGAGGTGGCGGCGGTCATCGCCACGGACCGGTACATCGCGGCCGACGGGGTGGAGGCCGTGGAGGTGGACTACGAGCCCCTCCCGGTCGTGGTGGACCCGTTCAAGGCCTTGGAGCCCGGGGCGCCGGTGCTGCGCACGGACAAGAAGGACAAGAAGGACAACCGCATCTTCCACTGGGAGGCCGGGGATAGGCAGGGCACCGACCGCGCCTTCGCCGACGCGGACGTGGTGGTCAAGCAGAACCTCTACATCCCCCGGATCCACGTGGCCTCCATCGAGACCTGCGGCTGCGTCGCGGACTTCGACCGGGCCATGGGCAAGCTCACCGTGTACATGACCACCCAGGCCCCCCACGCGATCCGCACGGTGTTCGCCCTGGTGGCCGGGCACGTGGGCCTCTCCGAGGAGAAGATCCGGATCGTCTCCCCGGACATCGGCGGCGGCTTCGGGGGCAAGGTGCCGGTCTATCCCGGCTACGTGATCGCGGTGGCGGCCTCCGTGGTCCTGGGCAAGCCGGTGAAGTGGATCGAGGACCGGATGGAGAACCTCCAGGCCGACTCCTTCGCCCGGGACTACCACATCACGGCGGAGCTGGCGGCCAAGAAGGACGGCACCATGACGGCGCTCCGCATCAAGACGGTGGCCGATCACGGCTACACCGACGCCGCCGCCAATCCTTCCAAGTTCCCGGCCGGCCTCTTCTCGATCTGCACCGGCTCCTATGACTTCAAGCACGCCTTCGTCGAGGTGGACGGCGTCTACACCAACAAACCGCCGGGAGGCATTGCCTACCGCTGCTCCTTCCGGGTCACCGAGGCCGTGCACACCATCGAGCGGATGACCGACCTCCTGGCCCGCGAGGTCAAGATGGACCCGGCCGAGCTGCGCCTGAAGAATTTCATCCCGGCCGACAAGTTCCCCTACCACTCGGTCCTCGGCTGGGAGTACGACAGCGGCAACTACCCCGCGGCTCTCAAGAAGGCCATGGAGAAAATCGGCTACGTGGAGCTCAGGAAAGAGCAGGCCGAGAAGCGGCAGCGCGGCGAGCTGATGGGCATCGGGATCTCCAGCTTCACCGAGATCGTGGGCGCCGGCCCCTCCAAGGACTTCGATATCCTGGGGATCAAGATGTTCGACTCGGCCGAGATCCGGATCCACCCCACCGGGAAGGCCATCGCCCGATTCGGGACCAAGTCCCAGGGCCAGGGCCACGAGACGACCTACGCGCAGATCGTGGCCGAGGAGCTGGGCATCCCGGCCGCCCACGTGGAGGTCGAGGAGGGAGACACGGACACCGCGCCCTACGGCCTGGGCACGTACGCCAGCCGCTCGACCCCCACGGCCGGCGCGGCCGGCGCCGTGGCGTCGCGCAAGATCCGCGACAAGGCCCGGAAGATCGCGGCCCACCTGCTGGAGGTCAGCGAGGAGGACCTGGTTTGGGAGCCGGGCAAGTTCTCGGTCAAGGGCGCGCCGCAGAAGTCCAAGACCATCCAGGAGATCGCCTTCGCCGCCTACACCAACCATCCTCAGGGCATGGAGGCGGGCCTGGAGGCCGTCTCCTACTACGACCCGCCGAACCTCACCTTCCCCTTCGGCAGCTACATCTGCGTCGTGGACATCGACCGGGGCACGGGTGAGGTGCGCATCCGCCGGTTCGTGGCGGTGGACGACTGCGGGAACATCATCAACCCCATGATCGTTGACGGGCAGATCCACGGCGGCCTCACCATGGGGATGGCACCGGCCCTCCTGGAGGAGATCAGCTACGACGAGAACGGCAACATCCAGGGCGGGAGCTTCATGGACTACCTCCTGCCCACGGCCATGGAGACGCCGAAGTGGGAGACCGACAAGACCGTGACCCCGTCCCCCCACCACCCTCTGGGTGCGAAGGGCGTCGGGGAATCCGCCACGGTCGGGGCGCCCCCCGCCATAGTGAATGCCGTGGTGGACGCCCTGGCCCACCTGGGCGTCCGGCACATCGACATTCCCATCACGCCCGAGAAGGTGTGGAGGATACTGAAGGAAAAAGGGGTGGCGGAGTAGCATGGCCACGTCCGGGGCCCCTGGGAGCAGCCGGAGTCGGCCGGTCGCTGAGGTTGGCGGTGGTGGCAGGGTTCTAGTGCTGATCACCCCATCGGTCAATCGGCTGGCCGTCTCCGAGGAACTGCCGGGTGCCATTGCGGGGCCCATCGCGAGAGGAGCAGGCTGGTAGGGGCATTCCGGCAACCAGCCTCCGGAGGAGACAGATGCTGCAGTGGGATGAGTTTGAAGTGCTGACCTTCGATTGCTATGGCACGTTGATCGATTGGGAGACCGGGATCCTGGACGCCTTGCGGCCCATCTTTGCAGCGCAGCATGTCGACCTGATCCCTGACAAGGCGCTGGAGCGGTACGGGGAGATCGAGGCCGAGGCCGAACGCGGGGAGTATCGCAACTACAAGACCATCCTCCGCTCGGTCCTGGAGGGGTTGGGTGCACGGTTCGGCTTCACGCCCACGGCCGAAGAGCTCCAGCAGTTCTCGACCTCGGTGAAGGACTGGCCGCCCTTTCCGGATTCTCCCCAGGCGCTCCAGGCGCTGCACCGGAAGTACCGCCTCGCCATCATCTCCAATATCGACGATGACCTCTTCGCCTTTTCCGCCAGACGGCTCCAAACCACGTTCGACTGGATCATCACGGCCCAGCAGGCGAAGTCCTACAAGCCCTCATTGAACAACTTCCAACTGGCCTTCGAACGGATCGGGGTGCCGCAGCAGCGGATCCTCCACGTGGCCCAAAGCCTCTTCCACGACATTGCGCCGGCGAATGTCCTGGGCCTGTCAAGCGTCTGGGTCAACAGGCGCCATGACAAACAAGGCTCTGGCGCCACGCCCTCAGCCCAGGCCCGCCCGGACCTGGAGGTACCAGACCTGCGGACCCTGGCCAGCACGATCGGCCTGCTCTGATCCTCCCTCCCTTCCGAGTTGCAGGAACGTCCCTCACACCCTGTCGCAATAGGCAACGGTTCCGCGAGGCGAGCCCGGAGCTACTGGCGCGCCTTGTGCTGGGCTGCCAGCCGCTGAATCTGCTCCAGATGATTCAGGTCGTGGCCGGCGAGGGTCTCCAGTTGCACCTGCAGGGTGACCTCTCCCCGCTCCGGGTGGAAGCCGGTGCGCTGGAGGTCGGCCTTGGAGGCCCGGCGGAACAGGCGGGGACACTGTCCCTGCCAACGTCGGATTCCCCGTGGGTTCTGTGCCCGGCTCGGCCGCCGCGGCGGTCCCCCGCTCCCGTGTGTGAGCCGCTTCCCGCCGACCCTCATTTCCGATTTCGAGCTCCGGACACGTGAACGCGGCCATTTCAGACGGGCACGGAATCGGCTCCAGTTGTGGGTCGGCGAGCCAATTCACGAACGTCGCCCGGGTGCAGCTCTTGCAAGACCTCGCGGAGGGCTGGGACGAGCGGCTGAAGATCGGCCAGGCGATTGGTCTTGGCACGGAGAATGACCGTCGCGAAGGATCGGGTTTCGAGCCGTTGCTGCTTGGGGAGGCTCTTATCGACGGTGACGAAGACTTCGAAGAGCCCCGCCATCGCATCGAGGAGAGGCCTGTCGTCCAAGTCGGCCCAACCCATCTCGGGAACGGTCCGAACCTCGTGTCCCGGAAGTTCCTTGGCCAAGGACCTGGGGACGCAGGCGTCTAGAAGCACTCGCATGCCACGGCGTCCCTGGACTATGCAGCCACGGCCTTGGCGAGAAGAGCGGACTTGGCCAGTTCCAGGACCGCGACGGCATGTTCGCGGGAAACGCTGGGGAAGTCCCGGAGGAAGTCCTCCAGAGGATCCCCGGCTTCCAGATACTCGATAAGCGTTTGAACGGGCACCCTGGTGCCCGCAAACACGGGGATACCACTCAGTCGGTCCGGGGACATGGTGATCAAGGGATCTGGAACGGGCATCCGGTCCTCCATTCGTAGGCAGAAGCTTACCAGAAAATCGCCCACCTGGTTAATGCATAGAATTCTTTCCGAAGTGTCGCCGGAAGTCAAGATGCGGGTGCACTGCTCTCCAAATTCAGAACTCCTGACATGCGGAATCATCGGTGCACCATCGTGGGCCCGGCGCCCCCGGGGCTGCCGCTCAGGGTTGGGCCGCGACGGCACCCCAGCCCTGACAGCCTGGGGACGGGCGGTCTTGCTCCGGGTCGGCCCCGCGAAGCGCGGGGTCTCCGGGCCGGACCTGACCCGCCTGTTGGGCGGGTACCCCCCACCGCACGGCCCGCCGCTTCGCAACATCCCCGGGGACGCCGGAGCTACGTCGCATGGATTCTTGCGCACCTCGCATAGGTCGTTCAGCAGCTACAAGGGTTTACGGGGACATGTCAGGAGTTCTGAAATTAGGCGGGAATCACCAGGGGGCCTCCTGTATGGGCTAGGCGACCCGCTGCCAAGTATGGCAGGTCCTGTTTCTTCCTTCTAGGTGCGGGAGTAGCTCTCGCAAGTTGTCGTGGTCGGCAGCGGATTCCCGGGGCGCGGGACGAAACGGTCCACGCACGTAGCCAGCGACTACGGGCGCGCCTTGTGTTGTGCCGCCAGCCGCTGGATCTGCTCCAGATGATTCAGGTCGTGGCCGGCGAGGGTCTCCAGTTGCACCTGCAGGGTGACCTCTCCCCGCTCCGGGTGGAAGCCGGTGCGCTGGAGGTCGGCCTTGGAGGCCCGGCGGAACAGCCGGAGCTGGGACTTCCGCATGATCCGGAAGCGCTCGAGGGTTTCCGCCAGCGGCTCCTTCTCGCGTGCCCAGCCGGCAGCCCACTTCTCCTGATCGAATGGGACCAGCGTTGGGTGCTCCTCGAACGCGATCCAGCGCGCCCGGCACCCCATGACCATCTCGGTGTCCGCCAGGTGGCTGATGATCTCCTGGATCGACCACTTGCCCGGCGCCGGGCGCTTGGCCAACTGCCGGGGAGTGAGCCCGCGAATCAACGAGACGATCTTTGCAGGCGTGGCGGCAGCGACGGTGAGTGGATCGCGATGCTCCAGGAACTTCGCATAGGGGTTCACGACTCCCTCCTTTCCCCTGGATGGGGGAACCGGGGCATCTCCGAGAAATGACGGTCAAGCTGCACTGCGGATAATATGCAGTAGGACTGCAAGATTGTACACCTCGAATCTCTTGAGTCAGAGCCATCACGCGCCGCCCGCTCCTGGCCGGCCTCCACACCTCTGCTCCCCCGCCCCCCTACGCCTCTGCCGCTCTCCATCTTTCGTTTCAGCTTCTTGGTCCATACTCGCCCCTTATCTTGACACACCCCACGAAAGGGGCTATCGTCCGCCCGCGTTGGACCGCACGAGGGAAGAAAGGGCGGACGAGAAGGACAATGGCCAAGGACCTCAGGCACTTTCTGAAGACCGTCGAAGAGCGGACTCCGGAGTTATTCCTCCGGATAAAGAAGGAGGTCAGCCCCCGCTGGGAGCTTTCTGCGGTCCAGAAGAGGCTCGAGACGGAGGATCGGCTGCCCGTCGTGGTCTTCGAGAGGGTCACGGGCCACGACATGCCGATCGTGACGAACGTGTTCGCCTCGAAGCGGCACCTGGCATTGGCCCTCGGGACGACCCCCGACGCTGTCGTGACCCGGTTTGCCGAGGCGCAGAAGAACCGGATCAAGCCCAGGGAGGTGAAGTCCGGTCCCGTCAAGGAGATCATCCTCACCGGCGACAAAGCCGACCTCCGGACGCTTCCCATCGTGACGCACTGCGAGAAGGACGCCGGCCCCTACATCTCGTCCGGGGTGACGATCGTCCGGGATCCCGTCTCGGGCTGCCTGAACGCCGGAATCTACCGAAACCGGTACCTGTCCCCCAAGCGACTGACGCTGAACCTGGCGCCGCTGTGTCACGCCTCGCAGATTGCGGCCGCGGCCGAGGCCCGCAAGCAGGACGTGGATGCGGCCATCGTCATCGGACACCACCCGGCGATGGGAATGGCTTCGCAGCAGCGCGGCCAGCTTGCCGACTTCGAGCTGGAGACGATGGGAGGCCTGCTCGGGGATCCGGTGGATGTCGTCCGCTGCGAGACGGTCGACGTCCTCGTCCCCGCCGACGCCGAGATCGTCATCGAGGGGAAGGTCCGGACCGACGCCTGGGAGGACGACGGGCCCTTCGGCGACTACTGGCTGTACTACGCGCCCCCCAAGAAGGCGCGGGTGTTCGAGGTCACGGCGATCACGCGGAGGCACGACGCCCTCTACCACGACATCTTCAACGTCGGCCCCGAGCACCTGGTCCTGTTCTCCCTGGGGATGGAGGGGGTCGTCCTCTCCCAGTTGCAGCAGTTGGTCCCGCAGGTCCAGGCCATCAATGTCCCCGTCTCCGGCTCGGGCAACCTGGTGTACGTCCAGATCAAGAAGGACTTCGAGGGGTTGGGAGTCAACACCGCTCTGGCGGCCCTGGGCGCATACCGGTTCAAGTGCGCGATCGTGGTGGACGAGGAC
>DATIFO010000225.1:0-11557 GCA_035455275.1 Methylomirabilis sp. (SeqCode)
GGTGAACGTTCCCCTGCGCAAGTACGCCCGCATCAGCGACGAGGAGATCGAGGAGCGCTACGAGTACGAGAACGAGAAGCCCGAGGTCGTGATCGTGAGCGACGCCACCATCGTGAAGGGGATCAACATCCTTCGCGGCATTCAGAAGGGCGGCGTTCTGGTGGTCAACACCGACCGCGCGCCGCAGGACATCTTGAAGTTCATCCCCAACAAGGACCTGTTGAAGGCGATCGTGTGCGTGGACGCCAAGGGGATCTGCGGGGACGTGACCGTGGACTTCTCCGGCAGCGAAGGCGGCGTGGACGCGGTGGGTCTCGGTGCCGGCCTCGCGGCTCCAATCTTGGGCGCCGTCGTCCGGGGGACCAACCTGGTGAAGCTGGAGAACCTCGCAGCAGTGGTCAAGAACAAAGAGGCCTTGTACAAGGGTCACGAGCAGGCTGTGGTGAAGACCCTGTAGAGATCGGGTCCACATTCTTAAGGGAGGTTGCGCGATGTTCAATATCCCCAAGGACAAAGAGGTGCCCCTCGGATGCATCACGCCGGCGCCGGTGACCGAGCAGCCCATGATGATCACGGGCAACTGGCGGGAGTACCGGCCGGTGATCGACAACGAGAAGTGCAACCTGTGCATGAGCTGCATCGTCTACTGCCCGGATGCGTGCTGGCAACTGAACGAGGCCGAAGATGAGCCCGTCTGGAACGCGAAGTACTGCAAGGGCTGTCTGATCTGCGTGAACGAGTGCACCTCCGGCGCGCTCAGCAAGAGCTACGAGCTGGATTTCGAGGACGGCGTGGTCCGACTGGAGAAACCGTTCTAAGGAGGAAGATCAATGGCAAAGGAGATGGTACTTAGCGGACTCGCCGCTGCGGCGCAAGCGGCCAAGATGGCCAAGGTGGAGGTGGCCTGCTCCTACCCCATCCGGCCGTACACGGCCCTGATGATGGAGCTGTCCAAGATGGTGGCCAACGGCGAGCTGGACTGTGAATTCATCCACGGCGAGGGCGAGCATGCCCAGCTTTCCGTGGTCCTCGGCGCAGCGGCGGCGGGCGCCCGCGCCCTGACCGGCAGTTCCGGCGTGGGCGTGACCTACGCCTTCGAGACCTATTCCCCGATCGCCGGCGGGCGCATTCCGCTCCAGATGCTGATCGCCGATCGCGCCCTGGATCCCCCAGGCGACTTCGGGTCGGAGCACACAGACGTGATGTCCGCCCGCGACCAGGGTTGGATCATGGGGTGGGCCGAGCACCCGCAGGAAGCCTTCGATAACTGCCTGATCAACTACCGCGTGGGTGAGGACCACCGGGTGCTCCTCCCTCAGTTCGTCTGCCAGGACGGCTATTTTGTCTCCCACATTCCGGGGAAAGTGGTCCTCCCGGAGCAGAGCCAGGTGGACGAGTTCCTTCCTCCTTACAAGCTGGCACATCCCCTGGATCCGAAGCACCCTGTCTCCCACGGGCCGCAGATCCGCCCGGATCAGGGGACGATCATGGACCTGCAGCGGGCGCAGGCCATGCTGGACACCCCGGCGGTGATCAAGGAGGCCATTCAGGACTTCAATCGGATCTTCGGGCGGAAATACTCGCCCTTCGTGGAAGAGTTCATGACCGAAGGCGCCGAGATGGTCATCTTCATCATGGGCGCCCACACCATGACAGCCCGTCACGCCGTCAAGCATCTGCGTGAGAAGGGTGTGAAGATTGGTCTGGTGAAGCTCCGCTTCGTCCGACCGTGGCCGACTGATGATGTGGCGAGCGTGCTGTCGAAGTTCAAGGCTGTGGGAGTCGTGGAGACCAGCACCTCCTACGGCGGTGCAATGCGAGGCGGTAACCTCCTGCACGAGGTCCGCGCCTCCCTGTACGACTGCCCGCAGCGGCCCCTCACGACCTCCTTCATGGCTGGCCTGGGCGGCGAGATGGTGCCGCTGAAGGAGTTCTACTGGATGGCAGAGGTCATGTCCAATGCCCTGAAGGCCGGCAAGATGCGGAAGAACGTTTACTGGGTCGGCTTCGAGGAGGAGTAGGGCGCGACTCGTGTCGAGTGAATCGTGAACGTGAATCTTGGCAGCAGGATTCACGATAGGCGATGAGCGAACGAAAGGAGCCAGCAATGGCGGTTGCAGTGAAGACACAAAACCTTCCGATGATCAAGAAGATCCGGAACATTCCCAAGGAAGAGATGTACGTCCCGGGCCACCGGACCTGTGCCGGCTGCGGCCCGGCCCTCCAGTACCGACTCGTGGCCAAGGCGGCCGGCCCGAACACCATCCTCCTCGGACCCACCGGCTGCATGTACGTGGCCAACGCCAGCTACCTCTGCACCCCCTACCGTGTGCCCTGGATGCACACCCAGATCACCAACGCTGGGGCGGTCGCCTCGGGTGTCGAGGCGGCGTACCAGGTGCTGATCCGCAAGGGGAAGTGGGAAGGCGAGCTTCCGAATATCATCGTGATGGCCGGTGACGGCGGCTCGGTGGACATCGGTCTCCAGGCCATGTCGGCCATGATGTACCGCGGGCACGACGCCTTGTTCGTCTGCTACGATAACGAGTCGTATGCCAACACGGGCATCCAGACCTCGCCCACCACGCCGTACGGCGCCAACACCACCTTCACGCCTCCGGGGTCCCATGTCCCCGAGGGAAAGGTGCTCTTCCCGAAGGATCCGCCGCAGCTTGTCATCGGCGGCCATCCAGCGGTGAAGTACGTGGCCACGGCGTCTGTGGGGTATCCCGTGGACCTCATGAACAAGGTCCGCAAGGCGTTGAACGTGGTGGGGCCGACCTTCCTTCACATCCATGCCCCCTGCCCGAAGGGCTGGAAGTTCGACGAGTCCAAGACGGTCGAGATCGCCAAGCTGGCCGTCGCGACCGGCATGTGGAACCTGTACGAGTGGGAGAGCGGCGAATACAAGTACCAGCACAAGCCGAAGGAGTACAAGCCGGTTCGCGAGTACATGAAGCTGCAAAAGCGGTTCGCGCATCTCACCGAGGCCCACATCGCCAAGATGCAGGCCTTCGTGGACGCCAAGCTGAAGGCGCCGGGTGTCCCGGTGGAGATCCCGCTTCCGGGACCGCGGCAGCAGGCCTAACGAATTCCTCGGGAAGTCAGCGAGGGAGTTCGGGGGCAGGCCTGATGGCGTCAGACCCACGAGGCAGAGCGGGGCGGAGGGAGGGTTCCAGGCAGTCGGCTGAACAGGATGCACGGGGCTGTACCCCTCCGCCCTCCTTGCCGAGGATTATTCGCTTCCATGTGAATAATCCGGGCGCAGGATCGGTCTACGATTCAGAACCGGGGAAAAGTATTGCGTGAAAGCGTAAGAGAGAGACGGGATCAACCGCTGGTGGCAGCCCCTAGGGTATGTGGTCATGCTGATGGTCATCGCCAAGTCTGGGGCATGCTCCAAGGCGGTGCGGTCTCTGAAGCCACTGATTGCCCGCCGGAAGACGGGCCAGCGCGCCCAGACACCGCTGCCCGAGGCGATACCCGACTGCCGCCGACTGAATTGGTAGTTATTTCAGGGTCGGGGACCAGAGCGCACACGGCCCGCTCACCATTCCGGGTTCGGCGCAATGGTTCCCGTGCAGGCATTCAGGGCTCCCCGACAGGCTGTCTGCTTCACCGGGGGTGGCTGCAAAGCGTCGCAATTCCCTTGGGACGATGTTGATTGTGCGTTCAGTTCCAGGGGAGAACTGCTGCCGCAAGTCGTCCGGCCAGTTCTGTGGGCGGCCGGGCGGTGAAGCGAGGGGGATTCCCGAATCTGACCCAGTCACGCTCCATGTGAGGATTTCGCTGCGAGGCTGGAGATACGAGCACCCAAGCAGAGCACGGTCTCCCGGATCCGGGGGAAGGAGGTGGGTATCACAGGAGAGCCCGCGCCCGAGATTCGAAGCCGTGTCGTTTCAGCCGTGGCGAGCGGAGGTGTAACTACCAAAGCGGTCAACCTGCGGTGTCACAGCTCACGGTGGTCCGTGGGCCAGGGCACCGCCTCGATGAGGAGCGGTGGGAGGAGATCATGATGAAGCAGCGCGAACGGACGGTATGGCAGTGGATAGTCGTGGTCGTTGTCGCTGTGGGCGTGACGGGCCTGTGGAGCGGGCTCGCGACGGCCGCATGGCAGCCGACCAAGCCGGTGGAATTCAACATTCCGGCGGGCACCGGGGGCGGAGCCGACGTTCTGGCCCGCTTCATTTCTCCCCTTTTCCAGAAGAACAAGATCAGCGATCAGCCCTTCATCGTGGTGAACCGGTCCGGCGGCGCCGGCGCCGAGGGGTTCCTGCATGTGAAGGGCAAAGCCGGGGATGAGAACACGATCATCATCACCCTGGACAACCTCTTCACCACACCCCTGGCGACCGGAGTCCCCTTCAACTGGAAGGACCTGACCCCGGTGGCCCGGCTGGCCCTCGACTGGTTCGTGCTCTGGGTGAATGCCGAAAGCCCCTACAAGACGGCCAAGGAGTATTTCGATGCCGTGAAGAAGGAGCCCGGAAAGTTCAAGATGGGCGGGACCGGGACGAAGCAGGAAGATCAGATCATCACCGTCCAGCTTGAACAGGCGTTCGGTCTGAAGTTTGCCTATGTCCCCTTCAAGGGGGGCGGGGAAGTGGCTGTCGAGCTGGTCGGCAAGCACGTGGACTCGACGGTGAATAACCCGGCAGAGGCCGTCAGCCATTGGCGGGCGGGGAAGCTGCGACCGCTGGCGGTCGTCGATCACGAGCGCATCCCTCTGCCCGACTGGGACAAGATCCCGACTTTGAAGGAGGCCACCGGGGCGGACATTGGCTACAACATGCTCCGCGGGATCTTTGCAGCCCCCAAGATCAAGAAGGAAGTCCAGGACGGCTATGTCGAGCTCTTCAAGAAGGTGACCGAATCGAGTGAGTGGAAGGAGTATCTGAGCAAGTACGCGCTCAAGCCTGCCTTCCTGGCCGGCCCGGAGTATGTGAAGTGGCTGGAGGCGAAGGAGGCCGACACCAAAGGCCTCATGGACAAGGGTGGCTTGCTGAGGAAGTAGAGGGAAGCTGATCGTCGGCGGATCCAGGGCGTCCGGCTGTGCGACGATCCGAGAAGGGGGGTTGGTCTCCGTGTCCGCTTCGCCCGCGGCGATGGAGAACATGGGCAGGTAGTGGCGGCTCGACCGGAATCAGCCTCCATCACATCCCCAGGGAGGAACCGTGCGGTTCCTCCCTGGGGAGAAACCATCGCGGTCGGCACCCCCGCTCGCGAGCGATGCGGCGATGGCGCCGGCCTTTCTTGGGCGGACCATTGACCTTGAGAGGCCGGATCGACCACTCGATCCCGCTTCGCCCAGAAAATGGACAACCCAGTCTCGCGCAGACTGTTCGGATTGGAATGATGGCCTCGACCTGGGGTGGTGTTGCACGTGGCGTTCGCGATGGTGTCGGCGGTCGAGGATGCCGCATGAACAACAAGAGCCGACGGTAGGGGGGGAATCGAGGGAGGTCTCACGACCCTGGAGGGCGTGAGCGCGGGGACTGCCCGTACGAGTTCCGGCAAAGGTTGGGGCCGGGAAGGAGCGTTGATGAGTACGAAGGCGGTGGACATTCTGGTGGCGGGAATCATCCTCTGTGTTGGGGTGGTCGTGGGTATGGATTCGATTCGACTGGGGGTCGGTTGGGGCGCGGAAGGGCCCCGGGCCGGATTCTTTCCGTTCGCCATGACCCTCCTCGTTGTCGGCGGTTGTCTGATGGTCATCAGGCAGGCCGTGAAAGGCACCTCCTCCGTGAAAGGAGCCAAGCCGTTCGTGCCCGCCGGCGCAATGAAGCCGGTCCTCACGGTCCTGATCCCGGCCTGTGGGATGGTCCTCCTGACCGAGGTCGTTGGGCTGTACGTCGCCGCAATGATTTACCTGGTGGGCTACATCAGGGTTGTGGGCGGATACCGCTGGAGAACAGTTCTGCTCGTCAGCATCCCCATTCCTCTCATCTCCTACTGGCTCTTCGATAAGGTCTTCCTCATTCCTATGCCCATGGGGATGTTCGGGGCTCAGATCCTTCGATTCTGAGCCAGAAGGAAAGGAGTCGTCCGGACATGGATATCCTCTCCCACTTACTGATGGGCCTGCAGGTGGCCGCCGAGCCCTATAATCTTCTCACGGCGGTCGTGGGCCTCACCCTCGGGGTCATCGTGGGCGTCCTGCCGGGGCTGGGCGGGGCCAACGGGTGCGCCATCCTGATACCTGTGACGTTCGTCATGCCTCCGGTGGCCGCGGTGATCCTGCTCTCCTCCATTTACTGGGGGTCACTGTACGGCGGCTGCATCTGCTCTATCCTTTTCAATATCCCGGGCGAGCCGTGGGCCGTCGCCACGACCTTTGACGGATACCCCATGGCCAAGAAGGGTCAGGCCGGAAGGGCGCTCAGCGCCGCCTTCTTCGCGCACTTCTGCGGCGCCGTTCTCGGCACGATCATGCTGACGTTCTTCGCGCCCATCCTGGCTGCCTTTGCCCTCCGGTTCGGGCCGCCGGAGGTCTTCGGGGTCATGCTCTTGACCTTCAGCGCGTTCGTCGGCCTGGTGGGGAAGTCCCCCCTCAAGACAGTGATCGCGACCGCACTCGGATTCATCTTGGCCGCGGCGGGCATCGACATCGTGAGCGGCGAGTTGCGCCTGACCTTCGGCCTGACGCCCCTCATGGGCGGCTTCAACTTCATCGTCGCAGTCATCGGTCTCTTCGGGATCGGGGAGATCTTCTTGACGGTGGAGGAGGGCCTCAAGCTGGAGGGCATCAAGGTCCGGATGCGGTGGAGCGACATCACCACCACGTTCACGGACATGGCGCGGTACTGGAAGACCCTTGTCCTGGGTTCCGTCATCGGCGTGTGGATGGGCTTCAAGCCGGGGGGCGCCACGCCCGCCTCCTTCATGGCCTACGGGTTCGCCAAGGAAGGCATGCAGCCGCAAGACAAGGAGCAATTCGGGAAGGGCCACGTGGCTGGCATCTTCGCCCCCGAGTCCGCGGCGCACGGGGCCGGGACCTCCGCCATGATCCCCATGATCACGCTGGGGATTCCCGGCTCGCCCACGGCCGCGGTCATCCTCGGCGGCCTGATGATCTGGGGCCTCCAGCCGGGTCCCATGCTATTCGTGGACAAGCCCGACTTCGTCTGGGGTCTCATCGCCAGCACCTGGTACGGCAATATTCTCGGGTTGTTCATCGTCCTGGCGTTCGCGCCCCTGTTCGCGGCGGTGCTCAGGGCCCCCTTCGCCATCCTGATGCCGTTGCTCATCTTCATCTGTTCCATCGGTGCGTATGCTGTCAACAACCGCATGATCGACATCTGGTACATGATGATATTCGGGGTGATCGGCTGGCTGTTCAAGAAGCTGGACTACAACATGGCCCCCATGCTGCTGGCCCTGGTCCTGGGGGACATGGCAGAATCGGCTATGCGACAGAGCCTGATCATGTCCCAGGGCTCGCTCCTGATCTTCCTGCAGCCACCGATCACGCTGCCGCTGGTCGTGGCTGCGGCCGTCATTGCCTTCTGGCCGGCCATCAGCGCCTACCGCGCTCGCCGCAAGGGGGCGAAGGCGCTGGCCAAGGGCTAGACAAGTACCGGTGATCGTGAGCGTTGTCCGATTCCGCTGGCCAGACCGGCCCAAGTGTGATACTCAAAAAGGTCCGTGCGGGACGCCCGAGGTGCTCAACTCCTTGGGATCGCACCTGAATGAGAACGGGCGTCGGATTCCCGGTGCCCGAACAGGCCCGGCCGGCCTCGGATGGCTGGCCTGGCGGACCGGTGAGCCGCGGGTGGTTTCTGGCTCGGCGCGTACCGGGGCCGCCCGAGGAGGTTTCGATTCATGACCTTTGACATGGAATTCATTGCCCGCTTCCTCTCCATCACCATCCTGGACCTCACGCTGGCGGGGGACAACGCCGTCGTCATCGGGATGGCTGTGCGCGGACTGCCGGAGAAACAGCGGAACAAGGGCATCTTCTGGGGGGCCTTCGGTGCGGTTGCCCTGCGGGTGGCTGTCACCTTCGTGGTGGCGCAGCTTCTCCTGATCCCGCTCCTCCAGTTTGGTGGGGGCTTGCTCCTGCTCTGGATAGCCTGGAAGCTCATCATGCATCCCCCGGGCGAGGGAGAGGGCGAGAACATCAAGAAGGCCTCGGGCTTGTTCGAGGCCATCAAGATCATCGTCCTGGCGGACTTCATCATGTCCCTGGACAACATGCTGGCCGTGGGGGCGGCCTCACATGGGAGCTTCTTCCTGCTGATGTTCGGCCTGGGGCTCAGCATCCCCATCATCCTGTGCTGCAGCGCCCTGGTGGCCAAGATGATGAACAAGTGGCCGTGGCTGGTGTACGTCGGCGCGGGGATCCTGGGTTGGGTGGCCGGGGAGATGATCGTGGGTGACAAGCTGATCGCACCCTACCTGCACTTCCTCGGGAAGGTCGGCCACTACGCCATCCCCGCGGTGCTGGCCATCGCCATCGTGGTCCTGGGCAGGATGTTCGAGGGCAAGGAGCACGCCGGGGCGGAGAAAGAAGCGGCCGTCCTCGCAAAATAGGGGGCGGTAATGCGCATCCTGGTGACGGGTGGCCTGGGCAGCGTCGGGCGCGAGCTGGTGGCGGACCTGCTCACCCGCGGCCACCGCGTGGTAATCCTTGACAGGGGGCTGGGGGCGGACGCGCCCACGGATCATCCCCGCCTGGAGATGGTTCCGGGATCGGTCGAGGACGAGGCGGCGGTGGCGCAGGCCAGCCGCGGGGCCGAGGCGATCATCCACCTCGCCTGGTCGTTCTCGGATGATCCGCGAGAGCTCCTGGAGCAGGACCTGCGGGGCCATCAGCTCCTCGTGGAGGCGGCGCGGGAGCAGGGCAGCCGCCACTTCCTGTACACCAGCACCGCCGTCGTCTACGGGAAGCCGGTCCGGGCGCCGATCGACGAGGAGCACCCCCTCCTGGTTCTGCAGGCGCGCAAGCCGGCCTACGGACTGGCAAAGGAGTTTGCGGAGAAGTTGACCCTCCTGGCCGGACGGACCGACGGGCCGCCGGTGACGATCTTCCGGTTCTGGTGGGCGTTTGGCGCCTCCATCGGAGGCCGGCACCTCCGCGAGATGCTGCGGGCGGCGGCGGCTGGCCGGCCCTTGGCGGTGCCGGAGGATTGCGGCGGGAGCTTTCTCTGCCAGGAGGACTTCAACCGCGCGGTAGAGCTGGCCCTGGGCAACCCCAGGAGCTTCGGCCGGATCTTCAACCTCGCCAGCGCCTACGTCACCTGGGAGGAGATCGCCCGGATGGCCGTGGAGGTGACGGGAACCGCCGCGCCGATCCAGGTCGTCCCGCGCGCGGAGTGGACCGGCGCGGCCTTTCTCGCCGATCGGTGGGAGCTGGACGACCGCTGCGCCCGTGAGATCCTCGGGCTGAAACCCGGCCGGGACGCGGCCGGGGTCCGAGACGCCCTGCGGCAGGCCATGGTCGCAACCTGGAGGGGTCTGGCGGGAGGGGGCGCCTGAGCCTGACTGGGAACGGGCCCTCTGCCGCACCCTCCTGTCATCGTGCAGTTGTCTGCCTTTTGATCCTTTCCCTGACGGGCGGTGATTTTCACTGGCCGCACCTGCCGGCACGGACTACATTAGTGCATTGATACGCGAGGGGGAGGAGTCTGCCCGTATCCGGGCCTCCTGATCCGGCGAGGCACGGCCGGGAGCCAAGCATCGCCTCGGCGCGGCGGTGTGGTGGAATTGAACGGCTTCTTCTATCCCCATCTATCCTAATCTGTCCCGTGAGGGCGGGGGCTGAGGAGACACCTGATGAAGCGACCGATGGTTACGATCGACGGGAACGAGGCGGCGGGGTATGTCGCCCACCGCACCAACGAGGTGATCGCCATCTATCCGATCACCCCATCCTCCAACATGGGGGAGTGGGCGGACGAGTATTCGGCGAAGGGCATCCCCAACATCTGGGGCACTGTTCCGCTGGTCGTGGAGATGCAGAGCGAGGGCGGGGCGGCCGGCGCCGTGCACGGATCGCTGCAAGCCGGCTCGCTCACCACCACCTTCACGGCGGCCCAGGGCCTGCTCCTCATGATCCCCAACATGTTCAAGATCGCCGGGGAGCTGACCTCCACGGTCTTCCACGTGTCTGCCCGGACGGTGGCCAGCCACGCCCTGTCCATCTTTGGCGACCACAGCGACGTGATGGCGGTGCGCTCGACCGGCTTCGGCCTCCTGGCCTCCAACTCGGTACAGGAAGTGATGGACCTGGCCCTCATCGCCCAGGCGGCCGCCCTGGAGGCGCGGGTCCCCCTCGTCCACTTCTTCGACGGATTCCGGACCAGCCATGAGGTCGGCAAGGTCGAGCAGCTCACGCCGGACGACATGCGCGCCATGCTGGATGACCGCTTCATCCGGGCCCACCGCGAGCGCGCCATGTCCCCCGACCACCCGGTCCTCCGCGGCACGGCCCAGAACCCGGATGTCTTCTTCCAGGCCCGGGAGACCTGCAATCCCTACTACCTGGCCACCCCCACGATCGTCCAGAACGCCATGGACAAGTTTGCCAAGCTCGTGGGGAGGCAGTATCACCTGTTTGACTACGTGGGTGCCACGGATGCCGAGCGCGTGGTGGTCCTCATGGGCTCGGGCGCCGAGGCCGCGCAGGAGACCGTGGAGTACCTGACCGCCCGCGGCGAGAAGGTGGGCGTCCTGAAGGTCCGACTGTTCCGGCCGTTCTCCGTGGAGCACTTCGTCACGGCGCTGCCGAAGACGGTGAAGACGCTGGCCGTCCTGGATCGGACCAAGGAGCCGGGGGCGGCCGGCGAGCCGCTCTACCAGGACGTGGTGACCGCCTTGAACGAGGCGGCATCCGCCGGGGAGTCGCCGCTCGCCGCGACGCCACGCGTGATCGGCGGGCGGTACGGCCTGTCCTCCAAGGAGTTCACGCCCGCCATGCTGAAGGCGGTCCTCGACGAGGCGGCCAAGCCGAAGCCCAAGAACCACTTCACCGTGGGCATCACCGACGACGTGACCCACACCAGCCTGGACTACGACACGGCGTTCTCCACCGAGGATCCCCAGACGGTGCGCGCCCTGTTCTTCGGCTTGGGTGCCGACGGCACCGTGGGGGCCAACAAGAACTCCATCAAGATCATCGGCGAGGACACGCAGAATTACGCCCAGGGCTACTTCGTCTACGACTCGAAGAAGTCCGGCGCCTTGACCATCTCGCACCTGCGCTTCGGTCCCAAGCCCATTCACTCCACTTACCTCATCAGCCAGGCGAGCTTCGTGGCCTGCCACCAGTTCAGCTTCCTGGAGCGGCTGGATGTGCTGAAGGGGGCCGCGCCGGGGGCGACCTTCCTGCTCAACAGCCTGTACGGACCCGACGAGGTCTGGGACCATCTCCCCAAGACGGTGCAGCGGCAGATCATCGACAAGCAGCTGCGCTTCCACGTGATCGACGCCTACAAGGTGGCGGAGAAGACCGGCATGGGGGTGCGCATCAACACCGTCATGCAGACCTGCTTCTTCGCCATCAGCGGGGTGCTGCCGCGCGAGGAAGCGATCGCCGCCATCAAGCACGCCATCGAGA
>DATIFO010000226.1:0-7757 GCA_035455275.1 Methylomirabilis sp. (SeqCode)
CACCCCAGGTCCCGCGCCCGCTCCAGGGCCAAGAGCAGTGCATGGTATTCGGCGATATTGTTCGTGGCTTCACCGATGTAGCGGTGGGTGCGCTCCGCCACCTGGCCGTCGGACCCGAGGATCACCACGCCGACACCCGCCGGGCCCGGGTTTCCCCGAGAACCCCCGTCGATGTGGATCCGGATGCAGTCTCCTGCCCGCGCAGCGCGGGGCGGGGCCTTGGGTTCCAGGCTCCTCAAGGCGGCGCGGATGACCTGGAGTGCCTCGTGTGGAGAGAGGCCGGGCGGCAAGTGCAGCACCCCAGCCCCGGGTCGTGCATGGCTCAGGTGGCGCAGCAGGGCGACCAGCTCCGCAAGTTCCACGCCGCTACCCGGCGCAGTAGTAGAGGATGCGGTTGCAGGATGGGCAGGTGTACATCCGGTCGTTTCGCCGGACCTCGGCGTAGGTCTGCGGAGTCAGGGTGATGCCGCAGCCGCTGCAGGACGCATCTTTGACCGCGACCACGGCCGTTCCGCGAGATTTCATGAGACGGTCGTATTGCCGGAGGAGGTCGCCGTCCAGCCGGCTGGCCTGGCCCTTGCGGGCTTCGCGGAGACCGGCCAGCTCCTGGTGAACCTTGGCGAGCTGCACCTCTTTCTCGGCCCGCTCCCGCTGGCGCACCGCTTCGGCCGCCTTGAACACCTTCTCCGCCTCGGCCAGCGACTTGGTGGCGACGTCCGCTTGCTCCATGAATTCCAGGATCTCCTCCTCCAGCTTGGAGGATTTCTCCTTCAGGCTCTCGATCTCCTTGAGGACCGCGGAGTACTCTTCGTTGGTCTTGATCTCGAACAGGCGGGCTTGTTTCTTCCGGGTGTTCTGCGCTATCTCTTCCAGTTCACGCTCTTTGGCCCGCCGGTCCCTCTGGATCTGCTCCGATTTGGACTTCGCCGCCTCCAGGCCGACCCGTGCATCGGTGAGGCGAGCCTCCAGTCCCTCGATCGCCTGGGGGATTGTCCGCGCCTCTTCCTCCAGTTTGGCGACAGCCGAGTCGAGCTTCTGGAGATCGATGAGTTTATCCAACCCGTTCCACATGTCCTATCGCCCGTCCGCCGTGTGTCCCGTTCGGGGCGAGAGTATCGCACAGATCCACGACTCGGTCAATCCCGCCTCCGGCCCCGCCACTCTGGCCCTTCTGCGCGCCGGTCCTCTCGGCTTTCCCTCTCAGCCGCTCGTGGCGTCTACATCGAAATCCGTGGCGCATGTTTTCTGAGGGCGCCGCTTACGTTCTTACGCATTACGTTTTGCGTCTTCCGCCCTCCGCCTCACGTCTTTCGTCCCACGATCAGGCTCGTTCCGAAATTTGTGTCCTTCCGCACGATCCGACTCAAGCCCGCCTCCTCCATCCACCCTCGGACCTCGGATTCCGTGTAGGTATCGCCGGACGTTGTCCCCACCAGCATGTTGAGCGCAAAGAGCGCACTGAAGGGCGGCCCCGTCCGATCCTCGCTCACAATGAAGTCCTGCACGACCAACTGCCCCGACGGGTTGAGGGCCTTCACACTTTTTCGGGTCAGCGCCCGGTTGAGATCCGGGGAATTGCTGTGGATGATCGCCGAGACAAACACCAGGTCGAACCCAGTCCCCAGCTCGTCCCTCTCGTAGTCCCCGACCGCAATCTCGACACGGTTTGAGAGCCCTTCACGCTCGATATAGTCTCGGGTGAGAGGGACCACGTTGGGCAGATCCAGGACGACGGCCGACATTCCTTTGCTCGCTCGCACGAATGCCGTGGCGTAGGCGCCGGAGCCCCCTCCGACATCCAGGACGCGAGAGACGCCGGACAGATCCAGCGCGGCTATCACGCCCGGGGCGTGCTGCCTCGCCCGCCAGTGCATCGCCGCGATGAAGGCATGCAGCCATTCGGCCCCGCGCTCGTTCACGTGGCAGGACGTCACCGGGCCTCCCCGGCGGACCGCATCCGTGAGGGTGCTCCACGTCTCCCAGAGATGCAGCGTGTGCGTCAACCCCGCCAGGAATTCGGGTCCCCCCTCGACCAGGAATCGGGAGCCGAGCGGCGTGTTCGAGAACAGCCCATTTGCCTTTTCCAGGAGGCCCATCGCGCAGAGGGCGTTCATCAACCGGTCCGTGGCGCGCCCATCGGTGTGAAGCGCCTGGGCGACATCTACAGAGGATCGATGCTCCTCTCCCACCGCCGTGAACACGCCAAGGTCGTGCGCAGTCAGGAGCACCCGACTTCTCATGAAAGCGGAGGCCGCCTCCAGGATCCCCTGGGGCGAGAGCGCGTTGACGACCGATCCTTCGGATGGGTTCATGGCATTCCCTCCAGGCATCTTGTCACGCGACTCGCCCTCACCCCTTGGCCGACCGTACGCCTGTCTCGACGCCCGATCATCCCTCTGCTCGCTGCCGGCTGCCTGCTGCCCCTTCCCCCTCACCCGTCCTGCGCAGGCGCAGGGGAGTCCGCGAGTCTCCGTTGGAGTTCGAGCACGTCGCTGCCGATCTCTTCGGCGAGGCGGTAGAACGGCCCGATGTCCTCATCCTCCGTTCCCGTACTTCGCCGGCACTGCTGCAGGCCGTACAACCCGAACTCCAGCAATTTGAGTTTATCCAGGATGGGGTCCAGGTCATCCGGGAGCAGCGGTGGTGAGCCCGCAGACCCATGCCGGCTGGTCTGCGGCGATTTTCTCTCTGGATCATCCCTCGCCCTCTCTGGCGTCCCCTTGTCTCGTTCGAGTCCCATCTCTATTGTGGTCCGGGCGTCCAGGCAGTCATCTTGCGTTCCTCTGCTCTCGACAGCCGACCTGTCGCGATCACCGGATCAGAGTCCACACAGATTTCCAAAGAAGCCGACGGCGAGTGATCCGAGGACCTCGGGGGGGCTGGCCTCGGAACGGTCCAGGCGGCCGCCTCGTGGGTGCCGGTCCGTCGGACCGCTCAGCGTCCCCCAACCACCTTGGCGATCGCCTCGATCAAGGGGGCAGCCTGTGGATTCGAGACCTCTCGCTGGATCAGGATCTGGGTGGGCGTGACCGCCTTCCCGTAGTAGGCCGTGTTCAGCGAATCCCGCACCGCCACAACCGCTCCCTCGAAGGAGGCGCCGATGTACAGGCCCTTGTTGCGCGAGTAGCTGACGATGTCCGCACTGATGTTGGCGGTCGCGCCCGTTACACCAACCCCGACCGGCCCGGCCGCGACGCTGGCGTTGGCGCCGAGCTTGGCGCTCGTGGAGAGGAGCGCGGTGACCCCCCGGTCAGTCAGGGCCACGAGCACCACCTCGGAGGCGTCGGCACCGGCCTGGAGCCCGAAGCTGACCTCACCGATGGTGTAGAAGGCCGGGCCGCTCCACTTCCCGCCCGCCAGGTCTCGAACCAGCAGGACCCCGCTGCCGCCAGAGGCACCGAAGATGAAGGCGCCCCGGAGGACCTGCGGGTAGATGAGGACTCCCCGCGCCTTGTTGACGAGACTCCGCAGATTCTCGCCCAGGTTGGCGTCGGCGATGAAGCTCTCGAACGTGAGGTGAGCCTTCTCGACGAGCTGGCGCGCATCCTGGGCGTCATCGGCACCCGCGGGCCGCCCACTCATGGCCAGCAAGGCGAGCAGCAACGCAAACGCCACCGTGCGTGCTCCGATCCTGATCATCCGATGCCTCCTGATGTCGCTCACCGGCTTCTCCTTTCAGACATGTGAGTGGCGCAAGACCACGTTTCCCGCGACCGCATCGATAGTCCAGCGTGGAGTGCTTGCAAACGCCCGAGCTATCCTTTCCGGCTGGCTCACGGCTCCCACCCCCAATCGTGGCATGGTGGGAAGATACGATAATTTGAGAGTTCATGCAATCTTGCGCCGACCGACGCTCGATCTCCTTCTCCCGGCATCATCCCTGTAGGACAGCGACCTACACGCGTCTGAGCCAAAATCTGCCACAAAATACCGGCGGAGTCCTATATCCACCCCGAGCGTTCTCCCCTATATTGCCCTCGACGTTAGGACGCAGGCTGCCTGCAGTGCCAACCCTGAACCAATTTCCTTCTGACCTCAGCCAGGGGAGAGCCGACAGGCTCCAGCAGTAGACGGTGGACATGATCCAGATCAGGCTGACAATCCTCTGGCTTCTCATCCTCCTCGTCGGAGTCGCGGCGGTTGTTCCGGATTCCGCCGAAGTGATCATCGCGAAGGCCACACGGGCCGCCAGCGGCACCTGGGCTGGCATTGATCTGGATGATCTCACCGACGATGCCACGCCCCCCGCTCAGACGGATCTGTTCCCGAACACCTTCCTCTTGCAGACGCATCACTGGCTTGTCTTCTCCCAGATTCTCCCTTCAGCAACTCCCCGACTGGTCTCCCTAAGACTTTAGTCCTGCCACAGATCCCACTCGACGCCCACGTGCCTGGGACTCCGCGCTGGAACTCACGCCGAGCCGTGAAGGGGAACGTACTCCCCAGCGCCTGACGACTGGTCTGTGCACGCTCAGCACCCCATGACAACTGTGAGACCCACTCACACAGGAGGCATCCCCATGAAGACGCGAGTCAAGATGACCGCCCGATCGCTTCTGGTCCTGGCCCTGGCCCTGACGCAGCTCTGGCTGCCATACGGGGCGGGGGCCCAGGTCCTTCCCCCGCAGAACCCGACGCAGTTCGACGTGACCGGCTTCATTCAGGCGGCGACGCTGGATAATCCGGCCGACCCGCTCTCCGGCGGCACCATCACGGTGAATCACCAGGTGATCGTCGTGCCGAAGAACACCATCCTGCAGATGCCGGCAGCGGCCCTCACCTGGCAGCAGGTCTTCGCCCAAGCGCCGGCCCCCTACGGGCTCGCGACGACGCCCCCCTCGACCGGCCTGGCCATGAACGACGTCCCGAAGCCCCTGGCGACTTATGAGGCCCACGTGGTGGGCAACCGTGTGAAGGACGCCGCGGGCAACGACCGCTACATCGCCGGGCTCATCTTCCTGGCCCAGCACTCGCTCCAGTCGGGCCAGGGCTTCATCAACTTCATCGACTATGCGACCGGGACGCTCTACGTGGGCGGCACCACCCCTAACGCGACCACCGGCGCCCGGGTGAAGGTCAACGATCCGCTCGGCCGCTTCGGCCGCGCTTGGACGCCCGACCAGCGCTTCACCATCGACGAGGACAACCCGACGATCCGCAGCGAGTCGGCCTATCCCATGTGCACCCCGCGCGTGGACCCGCTTTCCGGGGCCCCGGACACCCTGTGCCCGCAGACAAACCGGCCCACGGATGGGACCACCCCGAGCGGCTTCGCCATGATCTTCACCATGCCCTCGGTCGCCCAGTCCGATGCCGCCAAGGCCGCGGGCGTGCCCGCGCCCGACCCGCGCCTTATGGCCCCCTTCGAGATCGGGGACTTCGTCACCTACTCCGGCATCCTGGTCACGGATGACGCGACGCAGCCGACCGTGGCGCCGCCGCCGCCAGCACCGGGTACCGCGCCCCTCGGGACATACATCGCCGCGTTCCAGGTGATCGGCAACGTCGGCCTCTTCACCTTCCCCGGCGACGTCTTGGCCTACATGGCCACGGACGTCATGCTCCTCGGCGTGGGCGGCCAGACCGTGGCCGGCCTGGCCGAGGCCACGGCCCGCACCCGCTTCGAGGGCTTCACCACGGATGCGACCCGGAATGTCCTCCTCTACGCCCTCGACGTGGACGCCTGCAGCGGCGCCGAGACCCCTCGCGCCTGGGGCTCCATCGATGTCGATCCGGGTCCGCCCAACGGCGCCGTGCTGGGTCGCTGGCGCTTCCGGCCACCCTCCAAGATCCTGACCGGGCCGCCTGCCGGCACCTTCCTGCCGCCGCCGCGGGAGATGCGCGCGGCGATCGAGACCGCCTTCGGCTCCGGGGTGGCGGCTCAGTCCTTCCTGGATGCCCAGGGCAACCCGCTCCCCGGCTCCAACCAGTACACGGCCCCCATCTTCGAGTACCTGTTCCCGGAGAACGCGGGCGTCGGCACCCCGATCGTGCCGAACAACTTCGAGGACTTCCCGTTCCTGACCCGGGGCTCCGGCCCGCTCGATCCCGCCCTGCCCGCGGATCCCATCACCAACCCCATCGTGGGCCAGCTTGACCCCTGGCCGCTCGGCTTCGCGGCGCCCCCGGCGCCCCTCGTCTGCGCCGCCACGGGGAATCCCACGGCGAACGCCGGGGCTAACCAGACCGTGGCCTCGGGGAGCCTGGTCACCCTGACCGGCACCGGCACCGATCCGAACGGGCTGCCGCTCACCTTCACCTGGACCCAGAACGGCGGGCCCGCGGTGGCCCTCACGCAGCCGAGCGCCACGGCGAACCCGAACACCGCCTCCTTCCTCGCGCCGGTCGTCGCCTTCGGGGCCCCGTCGGCGGTGCTGACCTTCCAGTTGACCGTCTCGAACGGGAGCACGACCTCGGCGCCCGCCCTCGTCACGGTCACGGTCAACCCCGTGGCCTCCGACTCGGTCACCATCAGCCTGGTCGAGTACCGGACAGCGAAGCGGCGGCTGACCGTGGATGCCACGACGACTGCCGTGGGACGGACCCCCGCCCCGGTCTTGACGATGCAGGCCTTTGACGGGAGCGGCAACCCGCAGGGCAATCCGGTCGTCATGCCGTTCGTCGGGGGCGCCATCGGCTACGAGGTGATCCTCGTGGGCGTGGCCCAGCCTGCCTCGGTCAAGGTGACCTCCAGCTACGGCGGCGTGGCCACCTCGGGGCTCACGCGCCTGCGGCAGTAGCAGTCCCCCCTGGGGGGCGGCGATGGCGCCGTCCCCCGGGTTGCCCGGCGGGTGGGGACGCCCGGACACGCTGCGACCCGCTCGCCGGGCCTATTCAAGCACCGCAGAAGAAGGGCTGTATCGTTCGAAGAGCACACAAGGCAGGAAACTCCAATGCGTGAAGCGATCCGATCTCTAATCTTCAAGCCCGCCCAGGCGATGTGGCGGAAGGGGTACGGGAATATGAGGCTTGCGCAGATACGAGCCTGCAAGCACGCCTTGATCGGCTCCTGGACCTTCTTTCTGGCACTCCTGCTCGTGGCCGGTGCTGCAACGTTCGCCGGCGGCGTGCTGGCGGGTCAGATGCTAACCGTCATACCGCCGCTCACCACGGCCGTTCTCGTCGGACCCGTGGCAGAGGTTGGGGGCCTTTGGCTGCGGGTCGAGTCCGGTGCTTGGGAGCACCCCACGTCTCCACGCCGGCTGCACGTCCAGCTCACGCTGCAGAACCCTACGGATCGGATCCAGGCAGTCGGCCCGAAGCAGTTCCGGATCGGGGCGCGCAACGGGCAGTCTTGGCCTGCTGACGAGGGATCTTTTGCCCCCACCAGGCTGGGACCCAAGCAGGCCTTGAGCGGTGCCCTCGTCTTCGATCTCCCGGGGGCCACCCCTGGCCTCCAGTTGGTTTGGACCCAAGGGCACCACGAAGTGTACATCCCGCTTGAGGAAAGCGGGATCGCCTCCGGCCACGACCTCCGTGGCCGGCAGGAGATGAGATTGCAGCGAGAGCAGCCTCGCACCAACAACTAACGCGAATCCCGCACCGGGGCGGCAGTCGCGCCCGCCGGAATATACGCAAACAACTCGAGACAGAACAGAACCGAAGGAGGAATCTCCCATGTATCTCCCCTGGAACGCCTCGAAGGCGCGCCTCCGGGAAGCCGAGCATGCCCGGAAGAATCGACTGGAGATCGTCAAGGCCTTGTCCCACGGCCAGGTGAGCCGGCGCGACCTCATGAAGTGGGGCCTCTTCACCAC
>DATIFO010000227.1:0-18074 GCA_035455275.1 Methylomirabilis sp. (SeqCode)
AGTATTCCTTCATCTCATCACGCGTCGGAGAGAATACCCCCGGCGGCGGGGGCATCCGCCGCCGGGGGGCACCGCCTCAGGAGGAGACCGGGCGGCTCAGGGTCACTTCTCGAGCCAGACGTTGTAGTATGGCATCAGGTAGGTAGGCCACAACCCCTTGACCCTCGCGCTCGCCAGCGCCAGCCCGTTGAGGTCGCCGACCTTGACGATGGGGACTTCCGACCAGATAAGGTTCTGGATGTCCTCCCAGACGGCGAGGCGCTTCTTCGGGTCCGACTCCTGGTCGAACCTGGCCAGCAGTTCGTCGCGCTTCCCGTTCTCCCACCAGCCCGGCCAGTCCTTCGCCAGCCAGGCCTGATACAGCGGCGGCTCGGGGCTCAGTGAGTTGAAGGTCACGAAGATCTCCCAGAGGTCGGGCTTGGTGCGGCGCTGGATCACGGTGGCCCACTCCAGCACCTGCAGATCGATGTTGAATCCCGCCTTCTCCAACTGCGTCTTGGCGGTCAGGCTGGTGTTGTAGATCCAGTCATACTGCTTGGTGGTCATCCAGCGGATGGGCTGTCCGGTGTAGCCCGCCTCCTTCATGAGCTTCTTGGCCAGCTCGACGTTCTTCTGGTTATAGTGCTCCTTGCCGGCCGGGGTGTACCAGGCCTTGATCTCCGGCTGGTAGATGCTGTGGTTCAGGCCGAAGAACTCCTTGCCGCCGCCCGCGGCCTGGAGGATCGGCTCCATGTCCAGGGCCGCGAGCACGGCCTGGCGCAGCTTCGTGTTCGTGAACAGCCCCTCCCTCTTGTTGAAGATGATGAACGGATAGGCCAGGGGCTTGATGATCATGGCCTGGATAGCGGGGTTCCCCTTGACCCGCGCGTAGAAGTCGGGCGAGATGTCCTCGGCGACGTCGTACTCGCCGCTCTCGATGCCGGCCACGCGCACGGAGCCGTCCGGCACCGGGATGAACCGGATGCGGTCCACCCACGCCGCCCGCTTCCCGCCGTAGCCGTTCTGGGCGTCCGGGCGCGCCGCGTACTTCTCGAAGCGCTTCACCTCGATGTACCGGTCGGGTCGCCACTCCACGAACTCGAAGGGCCCGGTGCCGATGAACTTCTTGATCCGCTCCTCCTTGAACTCCTCGATGACCTCCTTCGGGTACATGGGGGCGGTCGCGGTCGACATCACCGGTAGGAGCATGGAGGAAGGCTTCTTGAGCAGGACCTCCACGGTGTACCGGTCTGGCGCGCGGACCTCCGCGACGTTCGGGGCGATGAAGCTCCGGAAGTGGTACTCCAACTTCATCAGACGCTGGAGCGAGGCCACCGCGTCCTCGGAGGAGAACTCCTTGCCGTTGTGGAACTGGACGCCCCGGCGAAGCTTGATGGCCGCCCGGCGCCCGCCATCCGCCAGGCTGTAGCCCTCCGCCAGCAGCGGGATCGGGCGGAAGTCCTTGTCCAGAGTGAACAGTCCCTCGAACACGTGCTGCCCGATCGCCATCGCGATGATGCCGGTCGGCAGGTGGGTGTCCAGGCTGGGGGGCTCGCCGATGGTGGCGACCCGCAGCGTGCCACCCGGCCGGGGCGCCTGCGCCGGCGCGGGCGCAGCCGCCAGGGCGACGATCGCGAGGATGCAGCAGAAGCCGAGCAGATGCCTGCCTCTCGAGCCAGTTCGTTTGGCCATGATGTGCCTCCATGGGAGCGCTGTCTCAGGCGGTGTCACGGTCGCAGACGGTGTGCGAGGCGGCTCACCTCCCTCCGGCCGCCGTGCTCACTCGATGTCGAAGCCGGCCGGCAAGTTCTTCAGGTCCCACTGGCTGAAGTCCCTCAGGAAGCTGGCCACCTCGTCCACGATAAGTCCCAGGAACCTCTCCCCCTTCTCGCGCGAGGCGAGCGTCGGATCGCCCTGGAAGCCCTGCGGCGTCACGTCCGGGAAGTGGAAGGCCAGCTTGATGTGTCCCGAATCCAGCAGGTCGTCCCGCACCAGGGGGCTTCGCCAGCGGGTGATGCGCTTCTCGAAGCGCTCGGGCTTCACCAGCTCCGGCCGCAGGTGCCACATCATGGAGGCCTCCAGCTCGCACGCGTGCGACATCCCGCCGAGGGGGGATTCCCGCGCCTGGCTCAGCACCTTGGAGGCGATGCTCCAGTAGGCGGCGGTGCCCATGAGGACATCGTCGTGCCGGTCGCGGATGGCGCGGACCGCCATGTTGATCGGATCGGAGTTGCCCCCGTGACCGTTGAGGATGAAGATCCGGTGGAAGCCGTTGCGGAGCAGCGACTCGCACAGCTCGACGATCACCTGCATGTAGGTCGTGCCGCAGAGTGTCATGGTGCCCGGGAACTCGCGATGGTGCGTCGAGTAGCCGAACTCCAGGGGCGGCGTCACCAGGATATTGACCGTATCCGCCACCTTCTCGGCGGCCCGGCAGGCCACCTCCCACACCAGGCGGCTGTCCGTCTCGACGGGCAGGTGCGGCCCGTGCTGCTCGATGGACCCGGTTGGGAACAGCACGGTCGCATTGTCCGCGGCCCGGGCCTTCGCCCCTTCCCAGGTCAACTCGCGCAGGTGAATGCGTCGCGTCGCGTCCGTCACGGTATCCCTCCTCCTGAGGTCGAGGATTCCCCCCGCAGCCGGCACATGGCATTCACCCCTCCGCGGGGGCATCGCGGCCCATCGCCCGGCCCGCGACGAGGCGCCCGCCGACAGGGTCGAGGATGTCGCGGCCCCGCCGTGCTTGTCAAGGAGAAATCTCTGGTGGGCCGGGTCGGAAGATGACGGGGGGACGGGAGCCGGGCCGCCCGACCCTGGACACAGATGTGGTCCCTTCCGATGAGCGCGGGAACCGAACGCCGTGCCTGAGCCCGTCGAGGCGCTGCCATCCGGCGGCCCCGATCTGCTCGTCGGAGGAATGGCAGTCCGGAGGCTATTCCCCCACGATCGCGCGGCTCTGCTCGCGCAGGTACTGCTGCACGTAGTGCAGGCCGCCGCCGGCCTTGCCCGTGGTGCCGGAGCCCTTCCATCCGCCGAAGGGCTGCATGCCCGGCCAGGCCCCGGTGGTGGCGCCGGCCCTGCGGTTCACGTACACCACACCGGCCTGGATCTCGTGCAGGAACCGCTCGATCTCGGCGCGATCCTCGGAAAAGAGTCCTGCGGTGAGGCCGTACACGGTGTCGTTCGCCAGGGTGATGGCCTCTCCCAAGGAGTCCACCGGGGCCACGGCGACGAAGGGCACGAACAGTTCGTCCTTCCACACCCGGTGGTCGAGCGGCGCCTCCACGATGGTGGGCTGGACGAAGTGGCCGCGGCGGAGGTCGCCCTCCGAGATGCGCCCTCCCCCCAGCAGCACCCGGCCGCCGCCGGCCTGCACGTCCGCCACGGCCTTCTCAAAGGTCGCCACGGCGCCTGCGTTGATGACCGGGCCCGTGTATACCTGGCGCTCCAGGGGGTTTCCCACCGTGAGCTTCGAGGCCCTGGCGATAAGCCGCTGGATGAACCGGTCGTAGACCGCGCCCTCGACGTACACGCGCGAGCAGGCCGAGCACTTCTGACCGCTGTAGCCGAAGGCCGAGCGCATGATCCCCTCGGCCGCCTTCTCCAGATCGGCCTTGGCCGTGACCACGGCCGGGTTCTTGCCCCCCATCTCACAGATGGCCGGCTTGGGATACGCCGTGGCGAAGTTCTTGTAGATCTGCATTCCCACCTCGTACGAGCCCGTGAAGGTGACCCCGCCGACGTCGGCGTGCTCGAAGAGCGCTTTCCCCACGCTGCTGCCGGGTCCGGTGATCAGATGGAACGCCCCGGCCGGCACGCCGGCGACCCGCAGGGCCTCGTAGAGCTTGTGCGCGCTGAAACAGCCCTGGTGGGAGGGCTTGAGGACCACCGTGTTGCCGGCCACCAGGGCGCCCCCGGCCGGGCCGCCGGCCAGGGCCATGGGGAAGTTGAACGGGCTGATGACCGCCCACACGCCGTAGGGACGGAGCACGCTCCGGTTGTCCTCCTGCTCCGACAGCCGATCCATCCGGAACTGGAAGCCGTCGTGATCCTCCATGGATTTGCAGTAGTAGCGGATGAGGTCGGCGGTCTCCTCGACGTCGCCCAGGGCCTCCAGGCGGCTCTTGCCGACTTCGATGGCCATGAGGGCGGCCAGCTCGAACACGCGGTCCGAGATGGCGTCGGCCGCCCGGCGCATGATCCGCACCCGCTCCTGCCAGGGCATTCTCGACCAGTCGGGAGAGAAGGCCCTGGCCGCCGCCACGGCGTCGCTCACGTCGCGGACGCCGCCCTGGGCGAAGGAGCCGAGGAGGATGTCCGTGTCGATGGGCGAGCGCTGCTCCTCATACGTCGTGCCCTGGCGGGGCTCGCCGTTCACGTAGAAGGGGTGCTTCCGTCCGAGCCAGCTCCTGGCGATCTCGATGCCCTGCTCGTAGGCCGCATGCAGCTCCTCGTTGTCCGCGGACATCGTGGCGTAGGTGATCCGAAACCCCTTGTGTGCCATGCCGCACCTCTGCGTCAAGCGGACTCGACCCGCCTTCCTACCTGCCCTCACTCGCCCGCCACTGCCGCGGAGCATGCCGCGGCCCCGGTGCGGTTGTCAAGGAGGATTCCATCCCTCATGGCTCACTCCAGGTTCCGGACGAACGTCCGCAGCTCGTTCAGGTGAGTGGCCTTGATGAGCGTCTGGGCTGCCGTGAGGGTTGGATCCGTGAAGCCGGGCGCCGTCCGCCCTGTCGCCTTGCAGGCGGGCTGCGTGTAGGCTTCCGTCAATGCATTCCTCAGGTCGGCGAGGTGCCCCTTGAGTACCGGGCCCCTGATGGCTGGAGCACTCGCGCCCCAGGGGAACGCCGGAAGGCAGTAATAGGTCCGGAACGTGTCGATGGCCTCCCGGAGCTCGGTGAAGTGCGCCGCCTTGATTGGCGTACTCTGGGGAACCAGGGGATCATTGGTGAAGACCTTCCTGAATACCCCTGTGACCAGCCTCGCTCCAGTCATCGTGACCTGGCAGATGCGGCTGGTGCTCCCGTGGCAGGCGTCTCCCCGCCACTGGAAGGCCCCCCCTGCTGCGGGGTTCGCCGTGAGGGTGACGACGGACCCCACCGGGTAGCTCTGGCTGCAGTCGCTCCCGCAGTCGATACCCGCGGGGCTCGAGCTGACGCCGCCGCTGCCGCTGCCAGCCGTGGTCACGGTGAGCAGGACGGAAGTTGCCCCGCTGAAGTCGGCCGTGGATTCGGAGTTGCCCCCGAAGGAGACCCAGTTCCCGGCCATGCCGAAGCTATCCACGGCGCGGGCCCGCCAGTGGTAGGCGATCCCGGGGGAGAGACCGCTCACCGTGCACTCCGCCAGGACGCCGCTGCCGACGAGGCCGCTCTGACAGCTCGTCGCGCCGGTGAACGCAGTGCCCACGGCCTTCACCTCGACCTGGAGCCGGACCGACTGCCCGGCGTCCGGGTCGCTCACCGTCGCCTTGAAGACCACAGGGATCCAGGCGGATCCGCTCACGGCGATGCTGGTGGTCCCGTCGGACTGGAACTGGCCAAGCGCGGTGGGGGCGGCGGGCGGGGACGTGGCGACCGTGAAGCTCAGCCCGGCGCTCCACGGCCCGACCCCCGCGCTGTTTCGCGTCTGGACCCGCCACTGTCCGGCTCCGAGGGCGAGGGCGGTGGCAGGAGTCACGCTGCAATTCCCGGTGCCCCCCCCGCAGCCGGCCTCGGCGGCGGTGTACCAGGTCTCGATCTTCCCTGCACCGCTCCCGTCATCCACTTTGAGGCAGTAGTCGGCAGCGTCGGAGACGGCGCTCCAGGTGTAGGTCGGGGTGGGGTCCGTGATCGTGCCGGAGGGGCCGACCGGCGTGGCGGCCCCGGGCGTGAGGGACAGTCTGGCGACCTTGAGCACGCCGTCCACGATGAGCGCCACGTGCGGATTCCCCCCGTGAATGGCGAGGTCTGCAAACGCGATGCGCATCCCCGTCAGCGATTGCAGCGGATTCGGGAAGGCGGACCACGTGGACCCATCCCACTTCTCGATAACGACCTGAGTCGGGCCACCCACCAGTTGATAGCCCAGGAGGAGATTGGATCCAGAGCTTTCCAGCCGGAGCGTCGAGAAGGTCTGGGCGCTGGTGATCTGCCGGATCAGACCCCAGCTATCCCCGTCCCAGCGGCCAACCTGGAGCCCCTCGCTGTCCACCCAAGCCACCACCGGCTGGCCGGAGACGATCGCCACCTGCGGCGTGACTGGTCCGTTCCCCCAGTAGAAGCAGTCCCCCAGCCATTGGGACCCGCCCGGCGACAGCTTGTAGACATTCACACATCCGTGTCCCGCGTCGGTCGGGAAGGCGGTCGAGGTGAACGCCAAGTACAGCGCAGTGTCATCGCCCGCAAGCGACGCGCTCGTTCCCACGGTCGTCGAGATGAAGATGTCATCGGAGCTTCGAGCACACCCCCTGCACTCGGGCAGACCTTCGCACAGACCGGAGCCGCCGACCGGCAGGCATTCGGCATACACTTTGTAGTCGCCAAGGCCAGCGCTTGTGCTGGTCGTGACAGCGTAGGGGGCCCCGAACGCAAAGGCCAGCCTGGGAGGATACTCGTCCTGGGTGGTGCCGGCACTGTAGCTCGTCCATGTGCCCGAGCCGCCAGCGTCCGCCTTCCCGGCGAGATCTCCCCCATCGTCGCGCCATACCACGACGCCGGCGCTTCCCCGGACCGCCACGTCGGGGGTGTGACAGTTCAACGTGGAGGGACTGCTGCTCAGGATCCAGCTTGCACCATTCCACTCCCTCAGCCTTCCCCGCTCCAGGATGTAGTCAATGGGATCGTTGGAGCAGTACCAGGTCACCAGGCGCGTCCCGTCGCTGGCCAGGCTCGCGCCTTGGACGGGGTCCAGTTCGGGGGATGGGAGAAACACAACCTCTGCCACCACATCAGCCGGCGCCAGGCAGCCGAGCAGCAGAACGCCCATCGCCAAGAGCGGCCTGCTCCCTCGCCAGGCGCGACGCACTGTCTCGAGCCTCCACAATGGCGGATGCATTGTCGAGCCTCCTCTGGACGTGTTCGGGAGGTGACAGGTGACGGCGAGAGTTCCTATTCGGCTGGAAGATTCGAGGCCGGAGAGAATTCCGGCAATGGATGAGAGGAGGTTCGGGTAGCAGAGAAGCGCGGCGATGGCGAACCGAGGGCGGGAAGACGGAGGTCTCCAGGCTGCGGCCACAGCCGGGATCTCGCTCCGTGTCGTCTCAGGCGCACCCGGTGACCGCCACATGGGCCCGGTGCACTCCCCGCCCCCCCCTTCGATGGAACGTGAGCGAAGCCCTGAGAAGCAGGGACCGAACGCCTTGCTACGACTTATATGACGGAGCCGGTTTGACTGTCAAGACAAGGGAAATTCTTGTCCGGCGGACTGGAGAATCCCCGACAACCGGGTCCATCGGTCAGACCAGTCCCCTCGGGGGGTTAAAGCCGGCTGGGGGAGAGCCGGCCCCCTGCAGCTCTTGCGATCCGTGGGCCCTATCAGAAGGTGAAGGTCTCCTCCTCTGCCACCAGGAAGATCGGCGCTCCCCCACTGGAGATGGACGCGGCGTGGGCCAGGGTCTGCTTCCCCCCCTCGGAGGCGGCGCAGGCCTGGAGTGCCGCCATGGAGGGGAAGTGGACCTCCGCGATGCGATAGAACGGCGGCGTCCCCTGCGGAGAGCCCAGCACCTTCGTCGCCACGACCTTGGTCTTGCCGGCGAGCTTCTCCACGGCCATCGGGATGTGCTCCTCCTGGTACAGCTTCTCGAAGGCCAGGATGTCTTTCGGACGGGGATAGATCACAACCAGCTTCGTCCCAGCCATGTTTCCCTCCTGTGGATGTGTCTCGTGCGACTTGGATGCTCAGCCATCCCGGGCGAGCCTGAGGCTACCACGCTATGCGCCTCGGTCCAAGCGGAAGGGTCGAATTCGCGCCGGCCGGCACTCGGCCCCAGGTCAGCGTCGGCGGACGAGCGTTGCCCGGGAGTGGAACTTCACGTTCTCATCCAGCGGAAACATCGGGCGGGGACATCGGGTGTGGCCCAGGCTCTTCAGGTTGGCGCTGGTGGCGCCCGGCGCGTCCACGTTGAGGAGCTTCGCGGCCCACGCCTTGTAGAAGCGCTCCTGGCAATGCGGGGATTTCACGACGACCGAGTCGAACTGCATCGGGTCCTGGCCGTGCGCCAGGAAGAGCGAGCGGTCGTAGAGACTCACGGCACGGCTGGTGACAACCAGGGTGATCGCGCCGGCCTTGAGAACGGCGGTGTCCCCTGCGTACCAGGTGTCACCGTGGGACTCGCTCCGGAAGCGACCCTCGGAGAGCATGTGGACACGAGCCTCGACCGGCACCGGCGTGAACCGCTTGGTGTCGAGGGCCCCGCCCACCTGGGTGCGAACGGTGCTGCCCACCCCGGCCGCGAAGGCGGCCCGGACGGCCGGGGGATCAACGATGGGGATCAAGGCTCGTCCTTGATACCCGTGCGCCAGCAGGGCCCGCAGGATCGCGTTGCTGTCGCCCGAGGCGCCGGAGCTGGTGGCATCCGCTGCGTCCGTGAGGATCACGGTGCCCTTCGTCTCCTTGGCGACCCTGACGGACTCCTCCAGGCTCGTGAGGGAGACCTGTAGCCGCTCACGCACCTTCCAGAAGTCCTCGGCCAGCCCGATCGCCTCCCGCTCCGCCCGCCCGGGATCCCCGTCGGTCACCACGACACTCCGCGAGCAGAGGCCGGGCAGATCCGTGAACGGATTGCCGATGAACATGCCGGCGACGAGACCGCCTGGGCTTCCCTCGATGGCCTTGGCCGCCCGGATGATCTTCCCGAGAAGGCCCGTCTCCGTGATCAATTCGTCACCCCGCACCAGGGCCGGGATGGTGACCGCGGCGGTCACCGGGCGGACCTCGCCCGCCAGGATGCGCAGGAGAAGGCGCGCGGCCCGCGCCCCGGTCTCGAAAAAGTCCACATGCGGGTAGGTCTGGTACATCACCACCGCGTCGGCGTGCTGGAGCATCCGATCGGTCAGGACACCGTGCAGGTCCAGCGAGGCCACGATCGGGGCCTGTTCGCCCAGGATCTTTCTGGTCTCGGCCAGGAGATACCCCTCGGGATCATCCTCGGTCTCGGAGGCCATGGCGCCGTGCAGGGAATAGTAGACGGCATCCACCGGGCCGGCGTTGCGCACCCCGGAGAGGAACTCTCGCGCGATGCGTTCCCAATCCGCGGCGGCCAGGAGCCCGCCGGAGGTGATGGACCGGGCACTGTAGGCGGGCCTGAGGCGGAGGTCTGCCCGCGCGTCGAAGACGCTCAGGGCCCCCGCCACCTCACTGCCGACCCCACGGTGCCGGGCGATGACGTCTTCGCCGAACGACGTGCTGAAATCCTCGTAGTGGCTGAGGACGGGATTGAAGGAGGCGACTTCCTGCTTGCACTCCGCGATCAGGATGCTGGGCATTCCCTCTGCTCCCTGGAAAGCGGTTTTCGCCCGGCCGCGCCCATGCACCGTCGACGGCTACTGCCTGGGATAGCCTACCGATTGCGCCAGGATGATCTTCTGATCCGGCCGCAGCCCCATTGCCTTGGCCAGGGCCGGCCGGTCAATGGATGCACGCACCACCGTGGCCATTCCCTCGGAGGCGCAGTAGAGGTAGACGTTCTGACTGATGAAACCCGTGGCAGCCGCCGAATAGAGGTCCCTGTCCGCGGCCGCCAGCTGTCCCATGTTGGCGAGGTCGGCGACATAGATCAGATTCACGGCCGCATCCTTCACGAACGCCTGCCGCCCCGTCAGCGCCCGGATGTCCTCTGGCAAGATGGGGTGCAGCGCATGGCCCTTCGGCTCGTAGAGAACCAGGCCATCCGCCGAGGCGACACAGACGTCGATCTCCTGTCGGTTGGAGGCCGTCGGCGCGGTCCGCCCCCCGGACTCGGGACGATTCACCCCGAACGCCGCCCATAGCAGATTCGCGAGCATCTGGGCGGGCAGCTTCTCCGGGCTGAAGGCCCGAGCGGACCGCCGCTGCTTGAGCGCCTGCATGAGGGGCTTCCCGCCGTCCGTCTGCGGCGCCACGAGCTGGATCGGCTTGGTCGCCTGCGCGGGAATCGTCGCCGGCAAGATCAGCGCGAGGCTCAGGACCCCGGTCACGAGGGAAAGCGGTCGCCGGTTCATGCTGTGGGTCCTCTGAGATGTCTGCGAGCGCGAATTGACCCTGTGTCTTCGGCCAAGACCAGACCTGGCCGGGGAATACTCCCATAACCGGCGGTCCCGCACAAGCACCAGATCGGGGAGCTTGCCGTTGGCCTCCTGGACTCTACGTGGCTGCCCTGACATGCGGCCGAGGGGAGTTCGGCTGTTCGGTCGTTCGGCGGTTCTCGACCGGCCGAACCCTCGAACGGTCGGAGGCTCTCGCGGGGTCGCCTCAGCGGTGCTTTCCGACACCGATCCGGGGGCAGAGATCGCTCACGGGGCAGGTGCCGCACAGGGGAGAAATGGGCTTGCAGACGTTTTGACCGAAGGTCACCAGAAGGTCGTTGTAGTAGATCCAATGGCGGCGAGGCAGGATCGTGCGAAGCGCGGTCTCGGTCTGCTCGGGCGTTTTCGTCTCCACGATCCCCAGCCGGTTACTGATCCGATGGACGTGGGTATCCACGCAGATCCCCGGCTTTCCAAAGCCGATGGTCACGACGAGATTGGCAGTCTTGCGCCCCACCCCTTTCAGGCTCAAGAGCGTGTCGAGGTCGTCCGGCACGTTGCCGCCGTGGCGCTCGAGCAAGCTGCGGCACAGTTCCCTGATGGTCCGGGCCTTGGTGCGGTAGAAGCCAGCCGGGTAGATCGAGTGCGCGATGCGCTCAACGGGCAGGACCGCCATGGCGTGGGGGGTCCTGGCCAGATGGAACAGGCGGGCGGAGGCCTCGGCTGTCACCTGGTCCTTGGTGCGAAGGCTGATCAGGCATGAGATGAGAACCCGAAACGGGTCCCGCGAATCCCGGGCGACCGCCCCGACCGCCGTGGGATTCCATCGCCGAGCCGTCCGGCGGAGCGTCCGGACGATCTGGTTGATTTCCGCAACCGTTCTTGACATAGTCCTCCTGTCTGCTGGAAACACCGGGGGAGGCACAAGGTTGTTTATTTTGGCCGTGAGTCCGGCCAAATCCCCCCTCGCCCCCCTTTGACAAAGGGGGAAACGGGGGGATTTGCTCGAACGCGATGCCGTTTTCGAACCTTGTGCTGACGGGATTGGGGTGAAACACGGCGAGCAAATATAACATGGAAAGTGGACAGGCTGGGGAGAAAGAGCCGAACCGCATGCCCCGTCTTGAGTCTTGAGGAGGGCTGAGAGCGATGCGCATCTTCTTCGCGGGAGCGGCACGGACCGTCACCGGGACGCAGCACCTGCTGGAGTTCGACGGGACCCGCCTGCTCCTCGATTGCGGGCTGTACCAGGGGCGCCGCCAGGAGTCCAACGAACGCAACCGGCACCTCCCCTACGACCCGCGCCAGGTGACCCGCATGATCTTGTCCCACGCCCACATCGACCATTCCGGAAACATCCCCACGCTGGTCAAGCAGGGCTTTGCAGGGCACATCCTCTGCACACCCGCCACCCGCGACCTGTGCAGCGTCATGCTGCGGGATGCGGCCCACATCCAGGAGGCGGACGCCGACTTCATGAACCGGAAGCACCGGGACCGACTGGAGGAGCCGGTGGTCCCCCTCTACACGGAGGCGGACAGCCTGAACGCCCTCACTCGCTTCCGCACCCTGGATTACCACCGGCCCGCCGAGGTCCTTCCCGGCGTGACCCTGACCTTCCTGGATGCCGGACACGTCCTGGGATCGGCCATCGTTCAGCTCGACATCCAGCGCGCGTCGGATCGGCTCCGCCTGGCCTTCAGCGGGGACCTGGGCCGGCGGAACATGGCCATCCTGCGCGACCCGGAGATCCCGGAATCCCCCGAAGTCCTGCTCCTGGAGAGCACCTACGGCGACCGGCTGCACGCCCCCATGGCCGGGATGGAGACGCAGTTGGCCGGGGTGGTCAATCGGGCGGTCGCCCGGAAGGGGAAGATCCTGGTGCCCAGCTTCTCCCTGGAGCGCACCCAGGAATTCGTCTACGCCCTGCACCGGCTCACCCTGCGGAAGGCCGTGCCGCCCATCCCCATCTACGTGGACAGCCCCCTCTCGGTCCGGATCACCGAGGTCTTCACGCTGCATCCCGAATGCTTCGACGAGGAGACGCTGGCCTTCATGCGCCAGCGGGGCGATCCCTTCGGGTTCGACAACCTCACCTACATCAGCAGCTCCGATGACTCCAAGGCCCTGAACGACCGCGAGGGTCCCATGATGATCATCGCGGCCGCGGGGATGTGCGAGGCGGGACGGATCCTGCACCATCTCCGGAACGGGGTCGAGGACGCCCGGAACACCATCCTGATCATCGGCTACCAGGCCCGGAACACCCTGGGCAGGAGGATCGCCGAGCGTCAGCCCGTGGTCCGGATCTTCGGGATGGAGCATCCCCTGGAGGCCGAGGTGGTGGTGATGGACGCCTTCAGCGCCCACGCGGACCGGGACGACCTCCTGGAGTTCGTGGGCCGGTGCCGCCCGTCCCTGCGGAAGATCCTCCTGGTTCACGGAGAGGAGGAGCAGATGGGGCCCCTGGCCGAGCGCCTGACCGGCATGGGGATAGCCGACGTGCAGGTCCCCATGCTGGGAGAATTCGTGCGCCTCTGAGAGGGGGCGAAGAAATCGCGGCCCGGTACTCGGCGACCGGTGCCCGCAGATTGACTTTTCTTTCCTCCCCTCATAATCTTCCCTGCGATCTGACAACTCGACGGCTCGCCGTTTCGTCCCCGGGGGACGGGCGACGGGTCGCCACGCGGCGACTGGCACCCTGCGCCGGGGACCCCGGCGACAACCAAGAGAGGACAATGCATGGTGGACACAGTGCAGTTTCTGACCTTCGGCCCGCATCCGGACGACGCCGAGATCGGGACCGGGGCCTTCCTGCTGAAGATGAAGAACCGGGGATACCGCACCGGCATGGCCATCTTGACCGAGGGGGACATGGGCAGCGGCACACCCGAGATCCGTCGCGAGGAGACGCGGCGGGCGGCCCGCGACCTCAAGCTGGATGCGCTGGAACTGCTCGACCTGGGGGACACGCGCCTGGAGGACTCCAACGAGAACCGGATCGCCGTGGCCTCCCTGGTGCGCAAGTACCGGCCGGAGGTCGTGCTGGCCCCGTACTACGGGATCGAGCCGGGCCGGGGCCGGGGCCATGCGGATCACATCACCTGCGGGCACCTGGTGACTCACGGGGTCAACTTCGCCCACCTGGAAAAATACCCGGCCGAGGGGCAGCCACACGCGGTGAAGAGGATCTTTTACTACTTCCTGCCGCCCTTCATGAAGCCGACCTTCATCGTCCCGGTGGATGAGGAGTTTCCCCTGGCCATCCAGGCCCTGGCCAATCACAAGTCGCAGTTCGACCGATCGGACCGGCCGAAGTTCTTTCCCACCCGGCTGGAGACCAACGCCGGCTACCTGGGGGCACAGATCGGGGCGAAATTCGGCCAGGGCTTCTACGTCCAGGACCCGCTGAAGCTGGAGGATCCGCTGCCCCTCTTCCGGTAACGGGTGACCGGGGGCGAGCGCGCGGGTCGGCCCACCCGTGGGTGGCGTCCATCATGCGCCTGCAGAAGCGGATGCTGCTGATCGGCCTGCTGTTCGCGGTGGTCTTCACCGGGGGCACGACGGCCTTCATGCTGGTCGAGGGCTGGCCGCTCCTGGATGCCCTCTACATGACCGCCATCACCCTCTCCACCGTGGGCTTCCAGGAGGTCCACCCGCTCGGTACCGGCGGGCGCCTGGTGGCCATCGCGTTGATCTTGGGCGGCACGGGCTCCCTGGCTTACGGGCTGAGCATGGTGACCGCCTTCATCGTCGAGGGCGAGCTCACAGACGTCCTGGGGAAACGGCGAATGCACAAGGCACTGGCGCAACTGCACCGACACGTGATCGTCTGCGGCGCGGGCGAGACGGGCAAGCACGTGGTCGAGGAACTGCGCGCCACCCATACCCCCTGCGTGGTGATCGAACAGGCTCCGTCCAAGTGCCGGCGCCTGGACCGGCTCTGGACCATCCCGATCATCGAGGGAGACGCCACCGACGGAGACATCCTGCTCCGCGCCCGCATCCGAGAGGCGCGCGGGCTCGTCACCACCCTCCCCTCGGACAAGGACAACCTGTTCGTGATCCTGACCGCCCGGGAGCTGAACCCTTCGCTCCGCATCGTGACGCTGGCCATCGAGGCTGAGAGCCAGACGAAACTCTGCAAGGCGGGCGCCGATGCCGTGGTCTCCGCCAACCGGATCGGCGGGCTGCGGATGGCCTCGGAGATGATCCGGCCTCATGTCGTTTCCTTTCTGGATTCCATGCTGCGCGATCCCACCGGGACCCTGCGCGTCGAGGAGGCGGCCGTTCCCGCCGATTCCCCGGTCGTGGGGAAGACTCTGGCGGACCTGGACCTCCTGAACCGCGTGGGGCTGGTGGTCATCGCCACGCGACGGCGGCCCTCCGGGGAGTACCTCTACAACCCGAAGTCGTCCACCCAGCTCCAGGCCGGCGACGTGCTCATCGTGTGCGGCGAGCCGGCTCAGGTGGAGGCGTTGCGCGACCTGCTGGCCAAAGGGTAGGGGCGAGGAGGGTCGAGTGAGCGATGGTCGGCTGAAGCCGTGGACGCGCCTGGGATCTCGGAGACTGCACCAGCAAGATCACGTGATCATCCGGGAGGATCGGCTGGAGCTTCCCGACGGGCGGGAGCGGACCTATCCGGTCTTGTGGCTGGGGGCGAGCGTCGGCATCCTCCCTTTCCTCTCCGAGGACCAGGTCCTGCTGGTCCGGCAGTACCGCCACGTGACCGGCGATTTCTCCTGGGAGGTGCCCGGGGGCGGGATCCTGGCGGAGGAATCCCCGGACGTTGCGGCCCAGCGCGAGCTGCGCGAGGAGGTGGGGTATCGCGCCGCGCGGCTCCGGCGTCTGGGCGGCTTCTGGCCCAACAACGCCTATCTGGACGAGGTCATCCACGTCTACGTGGCGGAGGGACTGACGCACGACCCGCTCCCGCCGGATCAGGACGAGCATCTGGAGGCGCGCGCCTTCCCCCTCGCCGAGGCCGCCGCCATGGCCCAGGACGATCGGATCACCTGCGGGCTCACCAAGCTCGCCATCCTGTGGGGAACGGCGCAGTTCCGCGGCTCGAGCGTGTAAGGGTTCAGAGGCGTCGAGGGCGCCCCTCCAAGCCGGCGCGCGCGGCGTCTCACCAGGATGGGCGCGGATGCGGATGTGGCTGAGACGGTCGCCGCCGACACCGGAGGGTCCGGCGACCTACGTCATCGGGGACATTCACGGCTGCGCGCAGCCGCTGGAGCGGCTGCTGCGCAAGATCGCCCCTGGGTCCGAAGACAGGCTGATCTTCATCGGGGACTACATCGACCGCGGACCGCACTCCCGCGAGGTGGTGGAGCTGCTCCTCGGGCTTCCTCACCGGTGCATCTTCCTGCTGGGGAACCACGAGAAGATGCTCCTGGACTATCTGGCGGGAGGTGATTCGGACCTGTACCTCCTCAACGGAGGCCTGTCAACGCTGGAAAGCTATGGCGGCGACCCGGCCAACATCCCCCAGGCGCATCTCAGCTTCTTCCGCAGCCTGCGACCGATGTATGACACACCAGATTACCTGTTCGTCCATGCCGGCATCCGGCCCCTGGTACCTCTGGAGCAGCAGGCGGTGCACGACCTGGTATGGATCCGCCAGGAGTTCTACCAGTTCGTCGGACGCTTCCCCAAGCCGGTGGTCTTCGGCCACACGCCCATGCGCCACGTCCTGCTGGCCGAGGATCGCATCGGGATCGACACCGGGTGCGTCTACGGAGGGAAACTCACCTGCCTGAGGCTCCCGGAGCGCGCCATCATCCAGGTCCCCGGCCGGCGCCACTGACCCCAGACCCCGCACACCACACCAGGCCCCCCAACGGCAACCGCAGATATCGCAGCGTCCACCCCCACCCCCGCCGTTCGGCCGAGCTCACGACGAAGACTGCGAAATCCGCGGCTGGATTGTCGGTGGGGTCCGCCGGTCTGTCCCTGCGGGCTAGGCGCACCCGGCGCGCATGCCGGCGGTGAGCATCCACACCTTGCCCTCGCCGAACAAGCGCACCAGGTCGGCATCCAGGAATCCGCTCCTCACCTCACACCTGAGGATCTCCAGCGCCAGCTCCGGTGGGAGTGCCCGCCTGTACGGCCGGTCCGAGGCCGTCAAGGCGTCATAGATGTCGCAGATCGCCATCATCTTGGCCTGGAACGGGATGTCGTCGCCTCGGAGGCCGCGCGGGTAGCCCGTGCCGTCCAGCCGCTCGTGATGTGCATACGCGACAGTGGGGATGCGCCGCAGGTCCCTGGTCCACGGGATCTGCCGGAGGAAGCGAAAGCTGTGAGTGACATGGGACTCGATTTGCCGTCGCTCCTCGACAGTCAGGCTGCCCTTGGCGATGCAGAGACTCTCTGCCTCCTGCGTGGTCAAATAGGGGACCCGGGAGCCGTCCACATCCACGAAGGTGTTGGCGGCGATGTCGAAAATGCGTTCGAACCCGCCCTTGGGCAGGATCGCGGGCTTGTTCGCCTCGAGGATGAAATGCAACTGGTCGTCCAGCTCGGCGAGCCGCCGCTCAAGCTCCGCATCCACCTCGGCCATGGCCGACTCCAGACCCGGCCGTCGCGTCATGGCCAGGCCAAGTTTCTTCTGGAGGGCGTCGACTTCCAGGCTCCGCTGGATCAGCTTGAACCGGCTCGTGATGAGGTCGAGGTCGTGGTCGTACAGCTTGTTGGCCTTGACCAGGACCGGCTCGCGAACGCCGACCTTGCCGAAATCGTGCAGGAGCGAGGCGAAGCGCAGCTCCCGGATGTCTTCGGGCGAGAGGCTGACCGAGGCATACCGGCCGGTATTCTCCCGGTTCACCTGCTCCGCCAGGCCGACCGTCAGGATCGCCACCCGTTCCGAGTGACCGGAGGTGGTGGGGTCCCGGGACTCGATGGCGTAGACCGAGGCCCGGATGAAGCCCTCGAACAGCTTCTGGATCTCCTCGTACAGGATGGCGTTCTCCACGGCCACGGCCGCCTGGCTGGAGAGCGCCAGCAGCAGCTCCTCGTCCTCGGCGGTGAAGATCGCGTCCCGCTTGTTAAGGACCTGGAGGACGCCGATGACGTCGTTCGCCTTGTTGAGCATCGGCCCGCAGAGGATGGTGCGGGTCCGGTAGCCCGTGCGCCGGTCCGTCTCCTGGTTGAACCGGGGATCGGCATAGGCGTCCCGGATGTTGAGGACCGTCCCCGTCTGGGCCACGTATCCCGAGATGCCCATGCCGATCTTGACCCGGATCTCGCTCACCTCCAGATCCTGGGCGATCTTGGACCAGAGCTCGTTGCGCTCCCGATCCACGAGGAAGAGCGAGCTCCGTTCGGCCTCCATGACCTTCGTCACTTCATCCAGGATCAACTGCAGGAGGCGGTCGAGGCTCCGCTCCGAGGCCACCGCCTTGCCGACCTCCAGGAGGGCGGTCAGCTTTTCCACCCGGCTCTGGAGCTGCATTTCACTCATGCGATTGCCCTCGACCGGGACCCTCGTTGATTCCTGAAAGCGGGGGAAGCCTATCCGCAAATTTCCCACCCGTCAAGGCCCGCCAGTCGAGGCCACCCGGAATATTCACACGGGTCGCCTCCCCTGACCCACCCCCGCTCCCCCGACGCGAGGGAGGCGATGAGCGGGGGCGAGGTCGAGGTGCGACGACGCTGCTTGCGTGGAAATCACTCGATCGCGCTGCTGGACGAGGAGACCGCGGAGCCCGCCGGCCCCGTGGGCAGCCGGGTCGGGGACAGATTGGGGACGAGCAGGCTGACCGGGACGCCCAGGGCTACCGCGGTGAGGCCGAACAGGAAGGCGGCCCGGATCCCCTCGGCGAGATGTGCCCGGACCAGCGAGGGCAGCACCCGGAACGATCCCTCGGCGCCCCCCGGGAGGACCGGGCCGCC
>DATIFO010000228.1:0-7721 GCA_035455275.1 Methylomirabilis sp. (SeqCode)
TCATCTGAATCTGGTCCTGGAGGAGGTGGTCTCGAACATCATCCGACACGGGTACGGAGGACGGGAGGATGGCGAAGTGTCGCTGGCCATCCGCTTTGCACCCGAAGCGATTGCGGTGACGGTGGAGGATCAGGGGATGCCCTTCAATCCGCTGGGACTCCCCGACCCCGACCTGACGGCCCCGCTGGAGGAGCGTGAGGTTGGCGGCTTGGGAGTCTACCTGGTCCGGAAGCTCACGGATGAGTTGGACTACCGGTCGGAGGGGGGGAGGAATATTCTGCGCATGCTGATGCGAATCGCCCCGGGCCGACTCGAGCCGGGCGCTGACTCAGCCGACGCCTGAGAGGGAGGTGCCTGCGCGCTCGCCCGGAGAGCAGCTTTCCACACAGGAGGCCGACATGCCGCTGACGGTCACAGCCAAAGAGCGGGAGGCGGGAGTTATCACGGTGCTCCCCGCCGGGTCATTGGACAGCAACACCTACACGATTCTGGAGGATCGACTGGCGCTGATCAAGGAGAGCAATCCCCGGGCGATCATCTTTGATCTGAAGGATCTCACCTATATCAGCAGCGCCGGCGTGCGGGTGTTCGTCGGGATCAAGAAGGCCATGAAGGCGGTCGGCGGGACGGTGGCCCTGGCGAACCTCCAGCCGCAGATCCGCAAGGTATTCGAGATCATCCAAGCCCTGCCCTCCATGAATATCTTTGAAAGCGTCGAAGAGCTGGATGGATACCTGGCGAGTATGCAGCGCAAGGTGCAGGAGGGGGACGACGGGTAAGCGCGCCGGGAGGGGCCCATGGAGATTGCCGTGACGCGCCTCGAGAACGCCCTGGTGCTCTCACCGGCCGGCCGCCTCGATCACGCGGCCGCCGAGGGATTCATGACCGCACTCCAGGCTCACCTGGGGACGTGCCGAGCCGGCCAAGACCTACTCGTACTTGATCTGTCAGGGGTGCCATACATCGCGAGCGTGGGGCTCCGCGCGCTGATGGTGGCGTCCAAGCAGGCCAAGGCGCAGGGCGGGACGCTCGTGATTGCCGCGCTGCAGCCGGTCGTGAGCGAGATCTTCGAGATCACTCGCTTCACGCGACTCTTCGCCATCTATGCCTCGGTTCGCGATGCGCTGGCCGCGCTCTCGCCCTCGGCGCTGCAGGCCTTCGACGCCGTCTGAGGGGTGAACGCATGCTTGTCCGCTTCTGGGGTACGCGAGGGTCCCTGCCGGTTCCCCTGACATCGACCGCCGTCCAGCAGAAGCTGGTCGCGGCCCTCGTGGCAGCCGCGGGAAAGGGGCTTGATACCCCCGAGAAAGCCCGAGAGTTCATCCAGAGCCAGTTGGCTTTCCCCACAGGTCACACCTTTGGCGGGAATACCGCGTGCGTGCAGATCGAGACCGGGGACAGCGAGTATGTGCTGTGCGATCTCGGGAGTGGCGTTCGGGCCTTCGGGGGCGCCGTGCTCGCCACGCATGGCCCCGCACACCCCCACACGTTCCACGTCTTTCTCTCCCACGTGCACTGGGACCACATCATGGGCTTCCCGTTCTTCGCGCCGGCATACATCCCCGGGAACCGGATCCGGATTTACGGGTGCCACGCCGGGCTGCAGGAAGCCCTGCGTCGCCAGCACGGCCCACCGAGCTTCCCGGTGGAATTCGGACGGTTGGGCGCGGCCATCGAGTTCGCTCGCCTGGAGCCCGGACGGTCGCAGGAGATCGCCGGCCTTCGGGTGATCGCTATGCGGCAACGGCACGCCGGTGACTCCTACGGTTACCGCTTCGAGCGGGAGGGAAAGATCCTGGTGTACTCGACGGATTCGGAGCACAGGCTGGAAGACGTCGCAGAGACTCAGGCATTCGTGGAGTTCTTTCACGAGGCGGACCTGGTGATCTTCGATGCCCAGTACTCCCTGGCGGATGCCGTCTCGCTCAAGGAAGACTGGGGGCACTCCAGCAACATCGTGGGCGTGGAGCTGTGCCAGATGGCGCGGGCGAAACATCTCTGCCTGTTTCACCACGAGCCCGTCCTCGACGACGAGCAGCTCGCCGCGGTGCTCCAGGAGACACGACGGCTCGAAGAGATCACGCAGTGGACGCACCGGGTCCGCGTCTCGGCGGCGTACGATGGGATGGAAATCGCACTCTGAGCGCCCATGCCGACCCGGGCGCCCGAACGCCCGTGGGATCGTGGTCCAGTCGTGGCATCTGACACCAGTTTTCGGGTGAGAGTATCCCATTTGGGGTGTGTTGGTCGCATGCTGGGACCGCCGCTTAACACGATCCGGGAGAGTGCTGTATCCCCAAGCAGGCGTGATGTCGGAATTTGGAGAGCACCGGGGCGCTCGGTGTTGGCTTGGTTTCGATTGGCATCGATCATGCCTAATCAGTCACCTGTCTATACCTGGGTCTCGAGGCTGAACCTCAGGATTCGGATTCGGCAGCACAGGGCTGCCAGGCTTCGGTATCGCCGACCAGGCGAAGGAGGTGCACACTAAACTTTGACCGAGGGTGTCTCATTTTTGACACGTTCCGGAGCGCAACTGACAGAGGAGAGGGAGAACATGAAGAAACTCACCGCAGTCTTAGCCGCCGCGCTGCTCTCAGTCGCCGTGATCGCCCCAACATTCGCGCAGACCCAGGCCCCCAAGGGCACAGAGGGCCCGGATGTGCGGAAGCAAGAGCCGAAGGGCACCGAGGGCCCGGATGTGCGGAAGAAGTCCAAGAAGAAGACGGCATCTAGCCAAAAGCCGAAGGGCACCGAGGGCCCGGATGTCCGCAAGCAAGAGCCGAAGGGCACCGAGGGCCCGGATGTGCGGAAGAAGTCCAAGAAGAAGACGGCATCTAGCCAAAAGCCCAAGGGCACCGAGGGTCCGGATGTCCGCAAGCAGGAGCCGAAGGGCACCGAGGGTCCGGATGTTCGGAAAGGCGAGCCGAAGAAGCAGTAGTGGCTTAACCCACTCCGCAACGCGCCGGTCGGGTCACCGACCGGCGCTGTGTTTTTTGGTGCACGTGGGGATTCACTGGGTCGGTCCTGTCTCGCGTCGTTGGTGACCTCTACTCCGCGGACACCGTAGCGGGCAGGAAAGGGTCAACCAAGCAGGAAGGGGTCAGGAATAGAAAGGGGTCAGGTCTTGACATATGACCCGAACGAGCTGCTGGGGGGCCCTGGGGCCAACCGCAGGGCCCTCGATGCCCCCGCCCCGGGGTCCGCAAGCCTCCCTTCCCGCTGGAGACATTCCTGCACGCGGTTCTCGCCCCAGACACTTCCTCTGCGCTTTCGGAAACCACGGTGGGGCTCAGGAAACCGTCAGGATGCCATTGGCGGTTCCCCCTAACGCCAGCCACTCCACGATCCGCCTGAGGACGGCCTGCTGCTCCGGGGTGATGTCGACGAAGGTGAGACCGGTCTCATGGCGGAGCGGTCGGGTGTCCCCGGGTCTCTCCGTGCCGCCAAGGGGGCTGCTATGAATGACCCGCGCGGAGAGGGCCAAAGGGCTGCTTGCAGCCGGGAACTCCAGGACGCAGGCGCTGCCGGGCTGCAAGGAACCCGGGTGCTCGATGCGGCCTCCAATCAGGCTGAGGTCGAGGAGTCGGACCTCCAGGGGCCCCTGCGCCCTGGCGCGCACGGGGACTGGCTCGGGCAGGGCGACCCGTGGTGCTCGCCGCCGCTCCAGGAATTCCGGCAGGGGTGTCTCCAGCGTTCGACCGGAATGCCCCGCGGAGGATTCCTCTTCGTCGACCGCCGATTCGGGCTCTGCGGGCGGGTTGCGGTCCTCGCGGGGGGCCGGAGGGCCGGCATCGCGTGCGGTCGCGGTGTGGCGCGGCGGGGTCGGTGCCCCCCCGCCCTCCGATCGCTTGGCGATCGCCGCGGTCAGGATCTCCCGGGGTGTTGGCTCCATGGCGACCCACTTGAGTCCGTGGCGGTGGTAGCCGGTCGTCGGATCCCGGTTTGACTCCAGCTCGACGTTCACGATGGTCGCGCGCGCCAGGAACCCTCTCCCGTCAAGAAGGACCCCGACGTCCACTTGCTTGAACCGCGGGAGCCGCTGGGGGAGCCAGACCTGGGCGCCTCGCAGGCTGATGTCTCGAACCTCTCCTGACACCGGTTTCGCAGGCCGCATTCCCTCCGGATCCACCAACCGGCATTCGACCGGGAGCCGCAATGGTATCCGGAGATCTCGACGCGCGACGATCGCCCGCCTCTGGAGTGGCAGGACGATCGATTCCCCCTGCTCCATCGTCACTATGGAGGCGAGGTCTGGGTCAGAGAGTAGCCCCCGGGAGATGCAGACTTCCCGGGCCCGCGCCAGCAGCCGGAGGAGGCTTGGGAGCTGATCGACCGGGAGGAGAATCCCCTCGTGTTGCGGGAGGAGGGTGCTCGAATCGGGAGCGGAGGCACTGCGAAGCTGGAGTTCAAGTTGCGGCTTCCCCTGGACCTCCCCCAGGGAAACCCACACCTCTTCCAGCGGACTGCAGGGAATCTTCCCGACGTGTTCCATGGCGAGTTCCTTTTTCCGGCTCGAACCGCGCTTACTCGCCTTGCTCCTTGAATACCTCCCGGGCGATGCGGAAGGACGTGACCGCCGCCGGCACACCACAGTAGATCGCCACCTGCAGGAACACCTCCTGGATATCCTGCTTGCTGAGGCCGTTGTTGAGGGCGCCCCGGACGTGCAGCCCGAGCTCGTGCTGTCGACCAAGGGCCGAGAGCATGGCCAGGTTGAGCATGCTCCGCGTCCTGCGATCCAACCCGGGCCGGTTCCAGACCTCGTTCCAGCAGTAGGTGTTGAGCAGTTCCTGCATCGGCCGGTTGAAGTCGTCCTGGGTGGCGAGGTTGCGATCGACGTGGTCGGCGCCGAGGACCTCACGGCGCGTCTTCAGCCCCGAGTCGTATCTCTCCTGGAAGCTTCGCTTGTCCATGGGAGTCCCCTTTCCCCCGAGGGCGCCGTGGCGGGCCCTCCGCCCGGAAGGCTGGTTGAAACGCCGTTGTGGATGAGTCACATCGCGTCGATCCGGGGTTTCTGCATCCGAACACTGCTTATCACTTACGAGGGCGTCACGCAAGCGCTATCGCAGGAGGGGTAGGGGATCAGTTCGAGCGGAGGGACGAGCGGTTTGGGGTTGGTGCTGGACATGAATTCCTGCTGACGGCTTCACGTCGCGGATAGGCTTGACGACCGGGCCGCTAGGAGGGTATCAGGAGGCAGCCAGAGGCAACGAGGGAAGGGAGGAGAGAGTCCAATGCGGATGCACATGACGCGGCGGCGATTCATCCTGGGGACCGCCGTCCTGGCCGGGGCCCTGCAGTGTCGGCTTTCCCGCGCCCGGGCGGCCGCGTGGCAGCGCGGCGCCGAGGCCCCCACACGGCGGAGCGAGGTGGCCGCGGCCGTCCTCCGCGATCGCATCTACGTCATCGGAGGGTTCGGCGCCAGTGTGGGTCGCCTCGTGGAAGCGTACGATCCCGTGGGCAACCGCTGGGAGGGTCGGGCCCCACTTCCCACGGCGCTGCATCATACGGCCGCGGCGGCTGTGAAGAACGTCTTGGTCGTGGTCGGGGGGTACCGGGATGGGTGGACGGCGACAGATGTCGTCTTGGCCTACGATCCCACGGCCGACCGCTGGAACGACCGGCGCCCGATGCCGACGGCGAGAGGTGCCCTGGCGGCCGCGGCCATCCGTGGAAAGCTGTACGCCGTCGGCGGAGCCGCGGGCTCTCGCAACAGCACGGCTACGGAGATCTACGATCCCGACGGGGACACGTGGCAGGCTGGCGCGCCGCTGCCGACCGGTCGGGATCACCACGCAGCCGCAGAAGTGAACGGGACCCTCTACGTGATCGGCGGGCGCCTCGGCGGATCCTATGCGCGCAACCTCGGGGTGGTCGAGGCGTATGATCCGGTCGCCGACACCTGGCAGCCCCGGGCTTCGATGCCCACCCCCCGCAGCGGGATCGGGGCCGCCGTCCTGGGCGGCCGGATCTACGTGATCGGCGGTGAATCGCCGCAGGATACCTTTGCCCAGGTCGAGAGCTATGATCCCACCGGAGACACCTGGGGGCGCGGGCCGGACCTGCCGACACCGCGGCACGGGTTGGGCGTCGTGAGCTTCCAGGGACGGCTGTACACCCTCACGGGCGGTCCCACGCCCGGAGGCTCCGCCAGTGCCGTGCTGGAAATCCTCCAGCCCTGATGCCTGCCCCCCGCCGCCGGGCAAGCGGCGCAAGGTCACCAGAAGATCGGTTAGGCGGCGGCCGCCAGCCGCAGCTCCCCCAAGATCAGGAGGAGGTGGTCGACGGAGAAGGGCTTCAGGAGGATTCGCTGCGCCCCGCATTTCCAGGCTTCCGCCGCCACGGCCTCGCACTCAAGACCGGTCATCAATACCCTGGGCACGTGAGGCACGTGTGCCTGACTCCAGCGGAGCAACTCCAGGCCATTCATCCGGGGCATGTCGTAGTCGGTGAGGAGGAGGTCCACACGCTCGGCCTCCAGGATCTCCACCGCCTCGACCCCGTCGGATGCCGTCCACACCCGGCAACTCGCCTCCCGCAAAACGTCCGCAACGAGGCAGCGTGTCTTGTCGCCGTCCTCCACCACCAGCACCCCGAACGCGTCGCGTGTCTCCTCCATCAGGCTCTCTCCTCCCAGCCCAACAGATGTATCGGGTCCCCTGGCAGGATGCCGTCTCATCCCGCCGCCCGATTCAGCGCCGATGCTGAATCCCGGCCGGCACTGCGTGAGGCAGTTCGAGGCTCTGCCCGCACGGCACCGATCCGTATGGAGCGGGCGCCCTACTGGATGGGCCCCGTTCCACTCCGATAGCTACCATTCTGCGAAGCGGAAAGGAATCAGACGGAGGCTCATTCTTGGGTCAGACGGGGACACCCTCGGTTGTCCTCATACGTCTTACGGGGGTCAGCCGCCCAAGGACGAGGGTATAGAGAGCGGTCTCACAACGATCAGTTGTAGAGGGAAGTTGATGAGGGGACCAAGAGGGCGAGGACAGACTGTAACGCCATCAATTCACGGCATATGGTTTGCATCAGATACTTGGGTAGTTCCCATTCGGATTACCAAGTCCTCATGCTAACTCCCCTTGAGGAAGGGAAGTCTGGGGCCGAAAGATGCGTGTGATCCTTCAGCACCATCTCAACAGCCTGCACATCATGGCGCGCCTCACCCATCTCGGCGTTCCGCGGCATCTTGCCCGCCGGCTGGCCCGCCGCTGGGAAGCCATAGTCCACCTCTGGTTGTACGGCGCCTGATCCCGGGGTTGCGCGCCATCCAGCCTATGGGCGAGGAGGTCTGCGAGCGTGGCTCGCCGGGATGCTGAAATGACCCTTTGGGAGTTTTTTTCCCTCCTGGTCGGCGCGAATATCCAGCCCCTTTCACTCCTGACCGTCCTCCCCGGGTGCCGGGGCTACTTGCTGGATGGGTTGGATCTTGGGGGAGATTCGACCCTGGATTTCGCGCATCCGGGCGACGAATGGCCCGGGTCGAAACAGCCGATCTGACCGGGTCACAAGACGCCGTCCCACTTTCCCACAGTGCCCGCCAGGTCACCCAGATGTCCTGCTGCCGCTGCATTGCCGGATTGGCCCTACCGGTCGGGGGACTCCCGTTGGAGTAGAAAACCCGGGTTGGCCCCCGGTTGGAAGCGACAGGTTGAACATGGCGAGGTTTCATCGGGTTCATGGTGGTGAGCCCCGAGGTGCAGGGGGTTAGGTCT
>DATIFO010000229.1:0-30607 GCA_035455275.1 Methylomirabilis sp. (SeqCode)
CCCAAAGGGAGAGCATGACCGCTTCGTGGCGCAGGCATTCCTCGGCGATGGTGACCCTGCTCTTGCTGCTGCCTGCTCTGGCGGGTTTCTTTGGGCTCTTCTTCTATCCCATGCTGCTCACCCTGGTCCTGAGCTTCCGGCCGGAAGGCCTGACGGCCGGGTGGACGCTGCACAACTACACCGCCTTCCTGAGCGACCCGGACGGGCGGTGGGTGATCCTCCTCACATTCATCCTGGCCCTGGGCGCCACGATTCTGTCCGTGCTGCTGAGCGTCCCGCTGTCGCTGATCCTGCGGGAGAAGCTCCGGGGCCATCGATTCTACCGCCTGATGATCATCGTCCCCCTGGTGATCCCCGGCCTCATCGGAGCCCTCGGGCTGCTCCTGTTCTTTGGGACGCGGGGCTGGTTCAATCTTTTCCTCCTGCAGTTCGCGCCCTTCGTGGCGCCACCGCTGGCCGTCAACTACACCATTCATGGCCTCATCCTGTTCTACGTCTGGCTCTACTTCCCGTACACCTGCGTCACCACCATGTCGGCGCTGGAGTCGCTGGATCAGAGCATCGAGGAGGCCGGGGCGGTCTCGGGGGCGAACCGCTGGCAGGTACTGCGCCACATCGTGCTGCCCCTCATCACCCCCGGCATCCTGGCCGGATCCGTGCTCACCTTCATGGCGGCCTTCGGGGCCTTCAGCGTCCCGCTCATTGCGGGGGGCAATTATCGCCCCCTGGCGGTCGAGATCTACAAGGAGATCTCGGTGCCCATCCCGGGTCACTGGTCGGCCGCCAGCGCCATTGCCGTGGTCATGGGTGCCCTGCAGGTGATCTTCCTGACGCTCTACATGCGCTTCGTGCGAAAGATGGGAGGCCCGCGATGACGCTCCTCCGGGCGTATCTTCGGGGCCTGTGGGACGGGAAGCTCGTCCTGGGTTACACCCTGCTTCTGAGTCTCAGCCTGTTCATCCTGGCCCCCTTCGGGATGATCATGCTTCGCTCGGTGGGCAAGGGATGGTTCGGCCGGCTGTGGCTGCCGCCCCAGCTCACCCTGGACTGGTACCGCTGGGCGGTGGAGGTGGGGAACATCGGCGAGGTCATGAAGAACACCCTGATCATCGGAGCCATCGCGGTGATTGTCAGCACCGTGATCGGGATCTTCGCCGGCTGGGCCTTCGGCCGGCGCAAGATGCCGGGCAAGGAGGTGCTGATGGCCATGATCCTGCTGCCCCGGATGATCCCGCCGATCACCTATGCCCTCGGCGTGGCGAAGATCTTTTACACGCTCGACCTGGTGGATACCCATCTGGGCGTGGCCATGGCCCACGTATCCGTCTGCGCCCCCTACGCGATCCTGGTCCTCTCCGCCACCTTCGAGGGGCTGGACGAGCGCGTCCTGGAGGCGGCCGGGGTCTGCGGCGCCAACACCCTCAAGCGATTCTTCTACGTGGCCCTGCCGCTCATCATGCCCGGCATCCTGGCCTCCATGCTCTTCTCATTCACCCATTCCTACAACGAGTTCACACTGACACTCTTGACCTACGGGCCGCACACCGTGACGCTGCCGGTGCGGACCTATCTGGCGGTGGGCGACGGGTACTGGGAGATCACCAGCGCCATGGCGGTGATCATGGTGGTCCCCTCCCTGCTCATCCTCGCGATCATCCAGCGGCGGGCCAAGCCCGAGAAGCTGATCGGCGGGTTCAAGGGAGCGTAAGGAATGCCCGATGCCATGATCGAATTTCGCGAGGTGAGCAAGCGGTACGGCACTCTGGTTGCCAACGACCGGCTCAGCCTGACGATCCGTCGGGGCGAGTTGATGACCCTCCTCGGGCCCTCGGGGTGCGGCAAGACCACGGCGCTGCGCTGTCTCACCGGCTACATCCAGCCCGACGAGGGTCGCATCTTCCTCGACGGCAAAGACGTGACCGACGTCCCGACGCACCAGCGCGAGCTGGGAATGGTCTTTCAGAACTTCGCCCTCTTCCCCCACATGACGGTCCAGGACAACGTCGGCTTCCCGCTCATGATCCGGAGCCTTCCCAAGGAGGAGCGAGGGAAGCTGGTGGCCGAGGCTCTGCACCTTGTCCGGCTGGAAGGCTATGCGGGGCACTACCCCCGCCAGCTCTCCGGCGGGCAGCAGCAGCGGGTCGGGCTGGCCCGCGCCCTCGTCTACCGGCCCAAGGTGCTCCTGCTGGACGAGCCCCTGTCGAACCTGGATGCGAAGCTGCGCGAGGAGATGCGCTTCGAGATCAAGGAGGTGGTGACGCGGCTCGGCATCACCGCCATGTACGTCACCCACGATCAGGCCGAAGCCCTGGCCCTCTCCGATCGCGTCGCCATCATGAACCGCGGCCGGCTGGAGCAGCTGGGCACGCCGGAGGCGATCTACGAGCAGCCCAGCTCGCGGTTCGTCGCGGAGTTCATCGGTCTCTCGAATTTTTTGGAGGGTCGCGTCCAGAGTCTCCAGGGCGAGAGCCTGCTGGTGGGGGTGGGGGGCCTCTCGGTGGTCACCTCCGCGCTCCCCGAGGCCGGCCCCGGGCAGAAGGTGCTGCTCTTCGCCCGCCCCAACGAGATCGAATTGCTGCGCCCCGAGGAGCCCTCGGGTCCCAACGTCTTCGAGGCTCGCGTGGAAAAGGCCACCTATCTGGGCGACACCATGGATTACCGCCTGACCTTCGGTCAGGGGCTGGAGCTTCGGGTCCAGACCGACGCGAGGCAGCGCCATGGCCAGGGAGCGACGATCCGCGTGCGGCTGCCGCGGGTTCGAGCCTGGGCGATGACGGAAGACTGAGAGCGTACGGCTGTACGACTGTACGGCAGTTCCCGGACCGTCTCTCGTACAGCCGAACTGTGCCGTACAGCCGAACGCTCTTGAAGGAATCCCATGCCACCCATCGACGCCATTCATCTGGCGAACCTGACGAAGGACGAGTTCGCGGCCGCCATGCGCGAGGGGCGATGGATCCTGCTCCCGCTGGGCGCGGTGGAGCAGCACGGGCCGCACCTCCCCCTCGGCACCGACCTCTTCTACGCGGAGCACATGTGCGCCGCGGTGGCGGAGCGGGTCCATGGCCTGGCGGCGCCGGCGCTGCCCTACGGGGTCTGCCGCACCATGCGGAACTTCCCCGGGACCGTCTCCCTGACGCCGGCCGCGCTCGCCGCCGTCCTGCGGGAGATCCTGGCAGAGTACGTCCGTCACGGCGCGCGCAAGCTGGCCCTGATCTCGGGCCACGCGGAGGGCGGGCAACTGGAGGCCATGCGCGAGGCGGCCCTCCCCCTGGTGAACGCCGACCCCGGTCTGGTGATCTTGACCATCGGCCCGTATGACTTCCTCGACCCCATCCGAAGAGAGGCGGGCCTGGAGGGCACGGACGGCCACGCCGGCTCCATCGAGACCTCCCAGATGATGGCCGTGCGGGAAGAGGCGGTCCGCACCGATCGGATCCCCAAGGTCACGCGGCCCCGCCTGTCGCGGTTCCGGGTGACGGCCGATCCCGAGCGAGAGTTTCCCACGGGCGTCCGCGGGGATACGTCGAAGGTCTCGCGTGACCTGGGCGAGCGAGCCGTCCGCCACTGCGTCTCCGAGATCGTCCGCCTGCTTCAGAACATCGACCGCGGGGGCACCGAGTGGTAGCAGCGGGGACCACATGACGAGCGCGAGCGCCGGCCGACCGGCCAGACTTCGGACGGGGCCGCTGCCGTGGCGGAGGCTGGTCCTGGACGCCTTGAAGGCCGCCCACACCACCGTCGGGCGTCTGGCCCCCCGGTCCGGGCGCCGCGTGGTGGCAGGGCGCGAGGCGGGCTACCGCTCATGGGACCCGGAGGTCATCGCCGTGGACACGGCGGCCGAGCGAGCCGCCGTCAGCGTGCTCCGGCGCGGGGGCGTCCGCGGGACGCTCCTGTCGGAAGAGGCGGGGGAGAGGCCCCTGGGCGGGCCCAGCCATCGGGCGGGCCCCGGGGCCGAGCCCGTGTACGCGGTCATGGACCCCTTCGACGGCAGCATGCTCTACCGGCGCGGGATCCGGGCCCACTGGTTCTCCGCCCTGGGCCTGTACGGGGTGGATGGCACCCCAAAGGCGGCGGGCGTGATCGACCACATCACCGGCGAGGTGGCCGTGGCCGACCATGCGGGGGCGGTCAGCCTGGCCGGCCCCGATGCCCGTGCCGTCCCGCTCCGCCCGAGCACAGCCACGACGCTGGACGGCGCCTGCCTCGAGACCTACATGATGAAGCCGCCGTTTCTCTACGCGACGGCGACGGCCCTCCGACCGCTCATGGAGCGGGCCAGGTTCATTCTGCCCAACGGCGGCCCGGCCGGATTTGCCGACGTGGCCAGCGGGCGGATCGACGTGTATCTCGCCTGGAACGAGGCGCTGACCGAGGTGTACTCCGCCATCCACATCGCGGAGCGGGCGGGCTGCGTGGTCAGCCACTGGGACGGATCGCCCGTGTGGTTCCGGCCAGACATCCACGCCGTCTACAGCCTGGTGGTGAGCGCCAACCTCACACTGCACCGCGAGGTGCTGAATGCCCTGAAAACCATCACGCCTCCGAAAGGACTCGCGCCATGAAGCTGGGGTGCATCTGCGGCACGTTCAACCGCTCCTTCGACGCAGGCAGCATGAACCAGATCGGCTTCCTTGCCCGCTGCGCCACGGACCTCAAGGTCCAGGGCGTGGAATTGCAGGACATTCATTTTCCCCAGACCCGCCCGGCATACCTCCACATGGTCCGCCGGACCGCCGGGGACCTCGGCCTCGCCATCATCGGCCTCGGGGTCCACAATGATTTCGGCCGGGCCGACCCCACCCTTCGCCAGAGCGAGGTGGTGAAGGTCAAGCAGTGGATCGAAGTGGCGGAGCGGCTCGGCGCCCCGCTGGTGCGGGTCTTTGCCGGCTACCCCGAGGGGAACCGGCAGGCGCGCTGGCCCGCCATGATCGACTCGCTCCGCGAGGCGGCCGGGTTCGCCCGCCAGGCTGGGCTGCGCCTGGGACTGGAGAACCACAACCACGGCGCCTTCACCCCCACCGCCGCCGAGTACCTCCGCGTCCTGGAGCAGGTCAGCTCTCCCGGCTTGGTCCCGCTCCTGGACACGGGGAACTTTGTGGACGGCTGGCCCTCCGTGGAGAAGACGCTGCCCATCGCCGCGCACGTCCACGCGAAGTTCTGGCAGGTGGCGGGCGATGGCTCCGACATGCGCGTGGACTACGGCCGGATCGTGCCCGGGCTGCGCGCCGCCGGCTTTGACGGGTGGGTGAGCTTCGAGTACGAGACATCTGAGCCGGAGGAGACCGGCATCCCGCGCGCCCTCGCCTATCTCAAGCGGATGCTGGCCGGATAAGACCCGGATCGTCCGCGGGGCACTGCCTGGAGCGGGGCGGGGGCGGCTCGAACGCCCTCCCGGTGTCACCGGCAGCCCGAGACATCCGGTTGCCTGGTGTCTTGTGATGAATTCCACGCATTTCGCGAGAAGTGATTGCAGGTCGACCGCGGGTGGGACTACCCTGGCGAGACTCGGCGAGGCCGAGATATGATTCACCTCCAGGGTCCGGGGAAGCGGCTCCCAGCGACCCAGACGTGGAGTGCCATTACTCGCTCGAAGCGAGACACAACAGGAATTCGGGATGTGGTCAGAAAGGAGGAAGAGCATGGAACTGCAGTTTGGACCGAGGCGCGCAACCTACGTGGATGCCCCTGAGCTACTCAAGACCGGCGAGGCACCGCTGTCGCCCGAGGAGGTCGCCCATTTCGAGACGCTGGACCTCGTCTACCGATCCCTCTGCACACTCTTGTACAACTACGTTCCGATGTCGGGGCACCCGGGCGGCTCCATCTCCTCGGGGCGCTTCATGGCCGCCCTGGCCTTCCACACGCTGGATTACGACCTGGCGCAGCCCGAGCGCGAGGACGCCGACATCATCTCCTTTGCCGCCGGCCACAAGGCCATGGGCCTGTACTCGCTCTGGGCGATCCGGGACGAGTTCGCACGACTGGCGGCGCCCCACCTGCTGCCCAAGGACGTGAAGTCTCGCCTCCGGATCGAGGACCTGCTGGGCTTTCGGCGGAACCCCATCACCAAGACGCCGCTCTTCAGGAAGTTCGGCGCCAAGGCCCTGGACGGTCATCCCACCCCCGCGACGCCCTTCATCCGGCTCTCCACCGGGGCCTCCGGTGTGGGCGTCGCGAGTTCGCTGGGGCTGGCTTTCGGTGCCAAGGATTACTTCGGCGCCGATGCCCCCCTCGTCCACATCGTGGAGGGCGAGGGCGGCCTGACGCCCGGCCGCGTGGCGGAGGTCCTGGCCGGCGCCGGGACCGCCTCCCTGGGGAACGCCATCCTTCACCTGGACTGGAACCAGGCCTCCATCGACTCGAACCGCGTCTGCCGCGAGGATGGACAGCCGGGCGATTACGTGCAGTGGAGCCCCATGGAGCTGTTCCACCTCCACGACTGGAACGTGATCTACGTCCCGGACGGCAAGGACTTCCAGCAGATCTTCGCCGCCCAGCGCGCCGCCGTGGCGATCGGGAACGGCCAGCCCACCGCGGTCATCTACCGCACGGTGAAGGGCTGGCAGTACGGGATCGAGGGGAAGGCCGCCCACGGCGCCGGCCACAAGCTCTGCTCCGACGGTTTCTGCAAGGCCCTGGCCGAGCTGACGGGCATGGCGGACATGATGGTGCCGACCTGCGAGGCCGGGAAGCCTCGGTGCCAGATGGCTCCGGAGGGCGCGGCCCTCATGGAGGAGTGCTACTGGGAATCCCTCCAGATCGTGCGCAAGGTCATCGCGGACAGCCGTCCGACCGTCGAGGCCTTTGCCGCCCGGCTCGTCGCCGCCCGGGACCGTCTGAACCGGTTGAACCGGCAGCCTCGATCCGGCGCGCCGCGCGTGGAGGCGGTGTACGAGCTGGCGGACAAGGGCCCCAGCACCCCCGCCGAGCTCAGGCTCAAGCCCGGGTCGGTCACGACGCTGCGCGCGGAACTCGGAAAGGCGCTGAATCACTACAATAAAGCCTCCGGTGGGGCGATCTTCGCCGGCGCCGCCGACCTGCTCGGCTCCACGAGCCTGAACACCGCGGGCGCGGGGTTCGGCGAGGGATACTGGAATGCCGTCAAGAACCCGGGCGCCCGGCTCCTGTCCATCGGCGGCATCTGCGAGGACGGGATGACGGGCATCCTCTCCGGCCTCACCACGTTCGGCCACCACATCGGCAGCGGCTCCTCGTACGGGGCATTCATCGCCCCGCTCAGCCACATCGCCGCCCGGCTGCACGCCATCGGGGCCCAGGCCAAGCAGGCCGTCACGGGGCAAGCCTACCGGCCGATCTTCGTGGTCTGTGCTCACGCCGGCTTGAAGACCGGCGAGGATGGACCCACGCATGCCGACCCGCAGCCGCTCCAGTTGCTTCAAGAGAACTTCCCCCAGGGGACGGCCATCACGCTGACACCCTGGGATCCTCAGGAAATCTGGCCCCTGGTGTCTGCCGCGCTGATGAAGCGGCCAGCCATCATCGCCCCCTTCGTGACTCGCCCCAACGAGAAGGTCCTCGACCGGGCCCAGCTCCGGCTCGCCCCGGTCGAGGAGACCGTGAACGGCGTCTACCTCTTGCGCAAGCCCCGCGGGAAGGGAGCGGGGGTCATCGTGCTTCAGGAGAGCGCGGCCACTTACGCCTTCGTCGAGGAGGCGCTGCCGCTGCTCGACAAGGAGGGACTCGACCTCTGGGTGTACTACGTGTCGAGCGCCGAGCTGTTCGCCCTCCTCCCGGTGGCGAAGCAGCGGCGTCTCTTCCCGGAGCAACACGCCCAGCAGGCCATGGGGATCACCGGCTTCACGCTGCCGACCATGTTCCGCTGGATCAGGTCGGATCTCGGTCGGTCCATGACGCTCCACCCGTTCGCCAAGGGCCACTTCCTCGGAAGCGGTCAGGGTGAGATGGTCCTGGCCGAGGCGGGTCTGGACGGCAAGAGTCAGTTCAAGGCCATCAAGAAGTATCTGGAGGCGCTGCGGCGAGAAGTGAAGACCGCCCGGCCCGTCGTGCAGGCGGCCGCTCGAACCGTCACGCGGAAGAAGGCGCGGCCCAAGGCCAAGGCGCGCAGGCGGCGCTGAAGCGCGCTCGAAGCCCCGGCCCCGGAAACCCGAACGTCGGCTGAAGGATCGCCGGGCGCGGAGAGGCGCATTGGAGGATGAGCATCACGCACAGCAGGGCGGGAGGGCTCTGGTAGCCCTCCCGCCCGCAGCTTCCACGGGCCGGTCTCCAGGCGTCATGCGCCCTGCCGCCGCCGGACAGGGTAGCCCGCCTCCGAGAGCACCCGAATCGCCTGCTCCAGATCCTCTCCCTTGACCAGCAGGTAGTCCGTCTCGAAGGTGGACAGGGCCAGGACGCTGATGCCCTCCTGGGCGAGCGGCCCCATCACCGACGCCAGGACCCCGATCGAGGACAGATCGAACGATCCCTCCAGCTTCAGGCAACTCCATCCCCGAACGCACTTCGTCCCGTCCGGAACGTCGGCCTGAGGGGCCACGATCGAAAGCTCTTCCCCGGTCCGCGTGATGGAGACGAAGCCGCCGGCGAGGGCCCAGGCCGGGATGGGGTCGTCGCTTTCCAGCCGGCACACCGCGAAGGTCCCTTTCAGGACTGACAGCATGAGTCTCGGGTCGGTCATGGTCGCCCCTTCTCTGGAGTCATGCGCCTGGCGGGCCGCCCCGCGCGTCGGTGTCCCTCGCCGCTCGGGGCGGGGCTGGCGTTACCGCCCCTTGGGCTGGAGCGGCCAGCCCTTTCTCCCGGGTCCCGGTGCCCACGCTCGATCACCACGGTGCAGCGCTTGCCCGAGTGTAATCTGCTTCGATGTCCAAGGCAACCGGTTCGGCAAACCTCTGCGCCCCGACTACCCCCTCGCTCAACGCGACACATCACCGAGCGCGAGGTACAGGGTGCGCGGCCAAGAGGCGCTCCGGGCAGTGGCACATCAGTGGCGAAAGGAGCGGCCCAGCCCCGCCCATTGATGATTCTCCAACCGGTCTCTCCATCCAATTCTTACCCGGTAATTCTTACACGGGAGTGGCACGTTCCGGCCTCGGTGCATTGCCCGAGGTGCCGCTGGTAACGCGCTGGATCTACAATAGAAGCGGCCTATACCGGAGGGGTGTCATCCTGTATCGGTACGAAGCTTGCTCCTTGGATTTCGCGACGACCTGTGACCGCCGACGGCCAGGTTGGGATTGGTCAGAGGACGTTCTCGTGTGAAAGCATGGGCCGCGTTGGTCCCCGCGCCGTGGGGCGTGTTGTCCACGTCACGGGATCGCGAGCCAAAATTCAGACAGGGGCAATTCATGATTCTTGCAAGGAGGTCCAGGATGCGCACACTCAAAGTCTTCGCCTTGATGGCGACACTGCTTGCCGCGGTCGCCGCTGCTGGTCCGCGTCCGGCCATGGCCGATGACGCGCAGGATGCTCGCCAGCTCGTCGAGAAGGCGCGCCTCACCTTCGAGAGCTTCTCGGCGGACAGGGAGATGGGCGAGAGCGTGCGGAGCCTGGTCAGGAGGGCCAAGGCGGTGATGATCTACCCGCAGGTCCTCCGGGGCGCCTTCATCCTTGGCGCATCGGGTGGGAGCGGGGTGCTGCTGGCAAGAGACACCACGAGTGGGAATTGGTCCGGGCCGGCCTTCTACACCATCGGGGGAGCCAGCTTCGGGCTCCAGGCTGGGGCCGACGCCTCTGAGGTGGTTCTGGTCGCCCTGACCGACCGGGGCCTCTCCTCCCTCCTCTCCACGAGCACAAAGCTCGGCGGAAACGTCAGCGCCGCGATCGGGCCGATCGGGATGGGCGCGGAGGCCGCCACGGCCAACCTGAGCGCAGACCTCGTCAGCTACACGCGGAACAAGGGGCTGTACGCCGGCATGTCCCTGGATGGGGCAGTCGTGGCGACCCGGGATGCTCTGAACAAGGCGTACTATGGCAAGTCGGTCACCCCGACAGACATCCTCGTCACGCACACGGCGACGAACCCGCAGGCTGCCGGGCTGATCACGGCGGTCGCGAAGGTGGCCGGGGGAGCCCCGGCCGCCCTTCGAATCGCCCCCGGCTCTGACCCGGGCATGCTGGTCATGGACCTCACCTTCCCCTCCTGCTGCCCATGTGCGCAGGGGACCGCAGGCCTGTCGACCGGCCGTGCTCCACAGGAATGCACCCCCGTGTCCGAAAGAGCAAGTCCGCACACCGCCTAGGACAGAAGCGATTTGTCAGGGCTGGCGAGGCGTCGCCCACGGGAGTCCCTCGGCGATGTCCAGCTCGACGGGCGGTCGTAGACAAATGAGGAGGGCGTGCGTCCTCGCCCGCACGCCCTCCTCTCTTCTCAATCCACAGATTACGATGTGAATGGCGTTGCGGCCAGGACTGAGTTGGCGGCGAAGGAGGGAGCGCAGATGAACCGACGCAACCTGCGAAGCTGGGTGGCTGTCCTCGCGATGTCTGCTCTTACTCTGATGATTGCGGCCTGCGGGACCGTCACGGGGGCTGCGGTCGGTGCGGGGAGCGGCGCCGCTATTGGCGCGGGCACAGGCTATGGGGCCGGCAAGGGTGCGCTCATTGGCACGGGGGTCGGCGCGGCTGCCGGCGCCATCTATGACATTTCACACTGAGCGTCAATTCGCTCTGCAGGAGGGATCCATGAGAAAGCGAATACGTGTGTGGGCGGGGCTGGCGGCCGGCGTCCTCATCGCCCTGAGCGGAACGGCCCTGGCGCAGAACAATGTCGCCGGCTGTAATAACAAGACAGGTGCCCCGGAAAAGGTTGAGGGTCAGGTGACCCACGTTGACCCCGAGCACGGAAAGCTCACCCTGCGGGAGTCCAATGGCGCGACGCACGATTTCCAGGCGTCGAAGGAAACCCTGCAGCAATACAAGCTAGGGGACCACATCCAGGCGAAGCTCCGGCCGGCAGCGAACTGCCCGCCCTCCGCCTCGTGAGCGGCCAGCATGCAATGACCTCACGGAGGCCCCGTCGGCACTGAGAGCAACGGGAGGTTCGCTGGGTCTCTGGTACGTCGCAACCGCCGATTCCCTCACGCTCCCGGGCTTGCTATGAACTCCAGGCTCTTTCGGATGGCGCCTTCGGGGTCGGCCTCGCCGGGGAACTCGAGGCAGAACGGGAATCGCTTCCCCGTCGCGTCCAGGGCGGCGACGATCTCCTTCAGGGCCAGGGTGCCGTTGCCCAGGTAGGTCGCCTGCCAGCCGTCGGCGGTCCTCCTGGCGTCCTTGGCGTGGGTGTAGTTGATCCAGGGGGCCAGGGCCTCGATCGCCTGGATGGGGTCCTGGCCTGTGGTCACGTAATTGGCAAAGTCAACGTTGGTTCCGAGGACGAGGCTGTCGAACTCCTGCAGGGCCCTGCGGATTTCCGCCAGCTTCTCGCCGGGCTGGCTGGCGTTGTTCTCCAACGACAGGTGGACCTGCCGGTTGCCGGCCTGCTGGATGGCCTGGCGTGCCGCCGTCCGAATCGCGGCGGCATCGGCCCCCCCCGGTTCCTCGCCCAGATTGACCCGCAACAGCCGAGCCCCCAGGGCCTGGGCATCCTGGATGTCCTGAAGCAAGCGTTGTCGCATCGCCGGCTCTCTGCTGAACAAGGGGGTCACGGTGGTGTAGGCGGCCTGCAGCTTCAGCTCGGTCAGCTGCGCCCGCACGGCGGGCAACTCGGCGGCCTTCTCCTTCCAGTGGACGTCCCGGTACTCCACCCCCTGCACGCCCAGCCTCGCAGCCAGAGGCGCCAGGCTCAGAACCGTCCGCGACCCCGCCTTCAGGTCGCGGTCGAACTGGACCGATGAGATGAAGATCTCCCGGGCCCTCCGTTCCGTGGCCGGACTTGTTCCATGCATCGCGCCGACGCCCTCTCACCCTATCCCTCTCCCCGCGGACGGGGCGAGGGAATCGGAGGGTAACAGCCAGGGAATACGTCACCGGCATCGGGGGCCGGAGCACTGGGATGAAGCCTCATCACAGCTTCAGCCGGAAAAGCGCCGCCGGGTTGGATCGGAGCATGCCCGACGCTAGACTCATCGCCTCCACCTCGCTGAGGTACCCCCCCTCGACCTTCTCGGTGAGGACCCGGCTGACCACCTGCCGGGCGAGCACGGCGTGACCGTACGCGCCCTCCGGGATGATGAAATCGCCGCCGAAGGCGAAGATCTTGTTGGCGGGCACCGTCTCGATGGCCTCGTGCAGCATGCGGGCGGCGGCGGTGGGCGAGATGATGTGGAGCCAGCAGAGGTCCAGGTACACGTTCGGGAAGTTCTTGGCGAGCGCCAGCGCCTCGCCCAGATAGGGATAGGCGCCGTGGAAGAGATCAAACCTTGCCTCCCGGTACTCCATGAACAGACTCACGAGGTGCGTCGGATTCGAGTTGGTGAGCAGGTTTTCGTTCCCTTCCTGGAGGCCGGCGTGCACCTGGATGGGGAGCTCGCGATCGATGGCTGCCCGGATGATCTGGTGGACGATGAAGTCTTGGAGCGGTCGGGCCTCCTCCCAGGAGAGTCCTTCGCCCAGATGACCGGCGATCCGGTTGAACAGCCGCTCGGCATCGGCCCTGGCCACCTTCTCGAAGTGGAGGGTACGCCGGTAGGCCAGGCCGATCTTCATGCCCACGGCGCCGTCTGCCAGGTAACCCTCCAGCACCGCGTCCATCGCATGCAGCAGGTCGTCCAGGGAGTGAATGGCCACCCCGCTCTCGGCCTCCAGCACCGCCAGCTCCTCCCGCGTGCGTGCCGTGGCGAAGTGGTCGAGCCGGATCACCGGGGCGAAGAAGGCCTTGTCCACGTCGGCCCGGCCGCCGTCCAGGATGCTGATGGCGATCCCCGCCTTGTCCCGGAGCACGTGGGCGTACCAGCCGGAGCGCCTCGACGCGGCGATGGCCTCGGAGAGCCGCTCGAAGGTCCGCCGGTTGATGTCGGGCACATCGAACAGATCGCGCGCAGCGATGCGCAGGCACGTGCCGTAGCCGGTGTGTCGGATGCGCTCCCAATAGGGTTCGACGGCGTCCCAGCGCTCCTCCAAGGACACAGCGCTTCGGGCTGGCTCGGGATACGGCCGGGGCCTCCGGGTGCGGGCGGCGCGCTCGACCAACACCGGGCGCATCGGCGCGCGCACTGCCTCCAGCAGGGCCGGCGGCATCCCGGCCGAGATCAAATCGCTGGAGGCGTAGTGGGGGAACAGGTAAGAAAAGTCCAGGGCCGCGCGGTTCCGCTCTTCCTCGGACAGGAGGTGCTCGTGGGTGTCCACGAGGCGGATGGCATTCACGGCCCCGGCGATGCGACTCGCGAGCTCCGACACAGGTCACCTCCCACTTCGTCTCAATCCCTGCTTCACGACTCCGCCCTCACCCCGGCCCTCCCCCGGAGGGAGAGGGTGGCCGCAGGCCGGGTGATCGGAGCCTTCACTGGGCGGTGTAGCCCCCATCCACCGAGAGGATTGTGCCGCTGACCATGCTGGAGGCGGCGGACGCCAGGAACAGGACCGCGCCGACGATCTCCTCCGGAGCGCCGATCCGCCCGAGGGGGATCTTCCCCGCCACCCGCTCCCGATACTCCGGCTCCGCATCCAGGACACGCCGCACCAGGGGGGTGTCGAAGGTGCAGGGGGCGATGGCGTTGACACGCACCCCCAGGGGCGCCCACTCGACGCCGAGCGTGCGGGTGAGCTGGACCACGCCCCCCTTGCTGGCGCAGTAGGCCACGCTCAGCGGCAGGGCCACCAGCCCCCCGATCGAGGTCAGGTTGATGATGGAGCCGCTCCCCTGCCGGATCATCTCCCGGCCGACGATCTGGCAGCAGAGGAACACCCCCTTCAGGTTCACCGCGATGATGCGGTCCCACTCCGCTTCGGGGAACTCGACGGAGGGCAGCCGCTTGGTGATGCCGTGACTGGTGACCAGGACGTCGATCCGGCCGAACGCGGACCGCACCCGGTCGGCCACCGCCTGGACCGAGCGGGGATCCGTGACGTCCATCGGGAGCGCCAGCCCCTTCCGCCCGAGCCGCTCGATCTCACCGAGGATCTCGTCGCTCCCCTCCAGGGCCGTATCGGCGATCGCCACCATCGCGCCGGCGGCCGCGAGTCCCACGGCGATGGCCCGACCCAGCCCGCCGGCCCCTCCGGTGACGAGCGCCACCCGATCGTGGAGCCCGAACAGCTCCGCGGGGCCCGGTTGTCGCTCTACCATGTCCAACTCGCCCGTACCACCCTTGGCGCCTTGGCGGTTACTGCGTTCTGATCGGTGCTAGGGCAGCCGCGACCGGCGCTCCGCCACCTCGTCCAGCAGGCGCGCGTAGCCGTTCAGGAACATGGTCTTGAAAGACACGAGGGGGCCGTAATCCGCGAACTCCTCGACGGAGAGGCCGTCCTCGTCACAGGCGCGGCGGAAGTTGGGGACCTTCTCCCGCGTGCCCATCTCGACCTCCGCCTTCCGTTTCGCGGGTTCCCGGAGCATGGACGACGCAGGATATACTACTCCCCCAGCACGATCTTGCCCTCACTGATCATCTGCAGCGTCTCGACGTACAGCCGGTGCTCATGCGTGAGGACCCGGGCGCTCAACGTCTCCACGGTGTCGCCCGCCTCCACCGGAACCCGGCACTGGTTGAGGATCGGGCCGGTGTCATAATGCTCGTCGATGACGTGCACGCTGACCCCGGTGACCGGCTCCCCCGCCGCCAGGACCGCCTCGTGGACGTGCCGGCCATACATCCCCTGGCCGCCGAACTTCGGCAGGAGGGCGGGATGGATATTCAGGATCCTCCAGCGAAATGCCGCCAGGGTGGCCGGCCCCAGCTTCTTCATGTAGCCGGCCAGGATGACCGTGTCCACGCCGTGGAGGCGCAGGACGCGCAGGATCTCGCGATCCTCGGCATCCCCCGGATGCGTCCGGGAGCTGATGTGGTGCCAGGGAATCTCCTCTGTCCTGGCCCGCTGCAGGGCCATGGACTCCGAGTTGTTGCTGATGACCACGCACGGCTTGGCGTCCAGCCTCCCCGCCTTGCAGGCGTCGATGATCGCCTGCATGTTGCTGCCGCCGTGCGAGGCCAGAATCCCCAGGTGCAGGGTCGTCATCCGCTCACCCGATCTCGCCGCCCCTCCGGGCTGCCAAAATGCGACGGCCCCTCAGGGCGCGATGCGCCCCACGGGGCCGTCGGGGTTGCCGGTCAACTCTGTCTGCTGTCTTCGATTCGAGTCAGACTTCCCGGCCGCCGCCATGGTCCAGATCCCTCGCCCCGATGAGAGGCCCCCTGACAACCGGATAGAGGCTAGCCCCATCCCGACGCCGGTGTCAACCCCCCTCCCATCGCCGCCCAGGACCGCCACGGCGGGGCCCGCCCTCCTGTCTCGCCGGTCAAAGCACCGCGATGGCCTCCACCTCGATCAGCCAATCCGGGTGGGCCAGGGCGGCCACCCCCACCAGCGTGGAGGCGGGCAGCTTCTTGCCGAAAAACTCCTCCCGCACCGGCACCAGGTCGGCGCGATGCCGGATGTCGGTGAGATAGGTGGTCAGCTTCACGACATTCGCCAGGGTGCCCCCCCCGGCCTCCACCTGCGCCTTGACCGCCCGGAAGACCGCCCGGGCCTGGCCGGTGAAGTCGCCCCGATGGGCAGGGGCCCCCTTCTCATCATAGGCCACCTGGCCCGAGAGGAAGAGGACAGTCTGGGCTCCCGTCACCTTGATGGCCTGGCAGTAGCCAGGAGGGTCGAAGACCTCCTTGGCGCAGTACGGCTGGATCGTCGCCATGTCTCCTCCCTTCCGCCGCCGTCTCCCGAGACGCGCGTCGGGAGACCGCGACCCGCCTACTTTCCGCCCGCCCGCATGCCCAGGTGCCGGTCCAGCATGAACAGGGCGGCGGTCTGATCGCCGACCATCCTGAGCTGCTGCACGATCTCGCCGGCGTTCTTCTCTTCCTCCACCTGCTCGCTGATGAACCACTGCAGCTCCACCTGGCTCGCGTAGTCGTTCTCCTTGCTCGCGATGTCGTAGAGCTTGTGGATCCTGCGCGTCACCTCTTCCTCGTGCTCCAGGACCTTCTCGAAGAGGTCCAGGAGCGACTTGAACTCCGTGGGCGGCTGGCCGATGGCCTTGAGCATCACCCGCCCGCCGCGATCGTGCACGTACTCGAAGAACTTCATGGCGTGTCCCTGCTCCTCCTGGGCCTGCACCCGCAACCACCCCGCCGAGCCCGGCCGGTTGGTCGCCAGGCAGAACGCGGACATGGAAAGATACAGGTACGCGGAGTACAGCTCGGCGTTGATCTGGTCGTTGATCGCATCCTGCACGGCTTTGCTCAGCATGGTCGCCGCCTCCTCTCTGTGGTGTACGGTTCCGTGGCCCTGGCCCGCACTGGGCAAGGGGCTCTGACGTGCGACCGACGGGTCGCAGACTGGTCCGGCCAAACACTGTCTCAATGCATCACACCCGGGGCATCAGCTCGATCACCCCCGTGGCCCCGCTGATCCGGACCCGGTCCCCCGTCCGGAGGGCCTCCGAGGGATCGACCTCCAGCCCGTCCACGATCGGGATCGAGACCCGGAAGAACGCCTCGGCGAGCAGGGCACACATGATGATCATGGGCTCGCTCTTCACGTTGACGATCGCCCCTGGCGCGCAGCCATTCCGCACGGCCTCGAGGAAGATGCCCGGCGTCCCCGTGGAGCCCCGGCCGAAGGGAAACACGAAGGCCTTGCCCTTGACCGACAGACCGCAGGCGTCGTGCCGTCTATCTATCACGAGTCCCGTCTGCGGGTCCATCCCCTGCCAGAACCCGAAGGGCTGGCTCGACACCACCACCTCGCCCTCGAACTCGCCCGCGGCGCAGCCACGCCCCTGGAACCGAGACACCTCCGGGCTCATCGTCGCTCCACCCTCCCCGAGATGGCCGCCTGGATGCAGGCCTCGGTGCTGGCGAAGACGCACTCGGAGCCGACGGTGGTGGGGGTGTAGTAGGCAAATTTGCCCGAGTCGGTCGCCAGCCGGCGGAAGCCCCACGCCTCCAGGGGGCAGTCGTTGTGACAGGTCCCCACCATCAGTTTGGCCCCGGCCCGCTCGAGGGTCTCCACATACCCCATCTTCCGGGCCATCTCCTCCACCACGACGTTGGTGCAGATCCAGAGCTGCGTGCCGGGGTGGACCCGCGTGCCCTCCAGCAGCGAGGCGTAGCGCCGCATCTGGTCGATGGAAGCATGCGGACACCCCACACCCACCACATCCACCGGACCATCCGCGGCCCCCATCTGCTCCATGATCGCCTCGAGATCCCGCCGGACGACCGGGATCCGCTCGGCGGGGTTCCGGCCCCCGAACGCCTCCCCCAGCGTCCGGGCCTCGGGGGTGATCCCGACCATGTGATAGAGCGCCACGGAGCCGCTGGCCGCCGAGGCCGCCCCGAAGGCCTTCAGTTGATCCATGGTCGCCTGCGGAACGCCGGCGATGACGGGGATCCTGTCCTTCACCACCTGGCCGACCAGATACCCGAGAACCGGGAACCAGTGGTCCGCGAAGTTCCGGGTGAGGTCGGCATCCAGCTCGAAGAGGACGTCGCCCCGCCGCCCCTCGTCCAGGTGGAGACCGAAGCAGGGGACCCGCCCGGTGAGGGCGGCGCACAGGTCCACGTAGGCGGCCAGGCGGTTGGTCCGCGCCCCGACGACGGAGTTGGCGAAGACCACGGCGCTCGACTCGGACCAGCCGAGGTGCTCGCCGAAGCGTGGCACGTTGAAGGTGGTGTACGGGGTGCAGGTCCACGTCGGGATGACCCCCATCCGGCCGAGCAGCTCCGCGATCTTCACCTGGCGGGCCGCATACTGCTCGGGGGTCTTGAACTCCCGCCAGCGAGCGAAGTCGATGGAGCCGGGGTCGGAGGTCGTCCGGACCTTCACCTTCGCCCCCTGCTCCACGAGCCGGCCATAGATCTCGATCCCCGCCTCGCCGGCGATCTGGTAGGACGAGGCCACCAGGTGGGCGCTCACGATCTCCACCAGGCGCTCGGCGCCGCAGACCTCGCCGAGCTTCACCAGCACGTGGAGCGCGATCCGCCGGGGCTCGCCGAACTCCCCGTCCAGGATGCGTTTCTCCTCATCCGTGAGTTGCACGCCGCCTCCTGCTCGCCATCTCGTGAATCACTCTCGGGTCCGACATCGGACCTCGGACGCTGGACGTTGGACGCCGGACGTTGGACCCGTCACAGGCCGAGGTACGCCACCTTGACGTGCGGGTTCTCCAGCAGCTCCCGGCTCGGCCCCTGCAGGACCACCCGGCCCTGCTCCAGGACGTAGCCGCGGTCGGTCAGCGACAGGGCGCGCTGGACGTTCTGCTCGACCAGCAGGATGGCGATGCCCTGGCGGCGCACCTCGGCGATCTTCTCGAAGGTGATGTCCACCACCACCGGCGCCAGGCCGAGCGACGGCTCGTCCAGCATCAGGATGCGCGGGCGGAGCATCAGACCGCGTCCGATGGCCAGCATCTGCTGCTCGCCCCCCGAGAGCGTCCCGGCGCGCTGTCGCCGCCGCTCCAGGAGCCGCGGGAACACTTCGTACACCCAGGCCAGCGTCTCCTTCCGCCGCTTCTTGGGCTCGGGCAGATACGCCCCCAGTTCGAGGTTCTCTTCCACAGTCATGTCCGGCAGGACCCGTCGCCCTTCCGGTACGTGGGCGATGCCCAGGGCCGCGATGTCATAGGCGGGAAGCTGATCGAGCCGGCGTCCGTCCAGCGCCACACTCCCGCGACGCGGTGTGAGCAGCCCGGAGATGGCTCGGAGCAGCGTGGACTTCCCCGCCCCGTTGGCGCCGAGGACCGAGACGCTCTCGCCCTCGCCCACACTCATCCCGACCTCGCGCAGGGCCGGCTTCTCGCCGTAGGACACGTCGAGGTCCTTGACCTCAAGCACGCTGGTACTCCTTGCCCAGGTAGGCCTGGATCACGCGGGGATCCTCGGCGATCTCCCGAGGCTTGCCCTCGGCGATCTTGCTGCCCTGGTCGAGGACCAGGATGCGGTCCGAAAGGGTCATGACCGCCCGCATCACATGCTCCACCACCACGACGGTCAGGCCCTGCTCGCGGAGCGCCGCGATGAGCCGGATGGCCTCGCCGACCTCGGTGGCGTTGAGGCCGGCCATGGTCTCGTCCAGGAGCAGGAGCTTCGGCTCGGTCGCCAGGGCCCGCGCCACCTCCAGCCTCCGCTGGTCGATGGTCGTGAGGCTGCCCGCCGGGGTCTCGGCCCGCGCCTCCAGACCGACGCGCAGGAGCACCTCGTCCGCCCGGGTGGCCGCCACGGCGGGGTCCGGGTGGCGCAGGAGCGCACCCATCAGGACATTCCTGTGCACCGTGATGTCGGGGAACGGCTTGGCCACCTGGAAGGTCCGGCACAGCCCCAGCGCACAGATCTGGTGAGGGGGCAGGCCGGTGACATCCTGGCCAAGGAAGCGCACGTGCCCACGATCGGGCTGGTGGAAACCCGTGATCAGGTGGAACGTCGTGGTCTTCCCGGAGCCGTTGGGGCCGATGACCCCCAGGATTTCCCCCGTGCCGACCTGAAACGACAGGTCCAGGACCGCCTGGACCCCGCCGAAGTGCTTCGACAGCCCCTCGACCTTGAGGATGATGTTCTCCGCCATCACGGCCGAGCTCCCGCCGCCGTCGGCAGGCGGGCCACCAGTCCCTGATACAACCGGTGGAACCAGGAAAACACCCCGCGCGGGCGCCAGAGGATCACCGCCACCAGCAGCCCCCCGTACACCATCAGCTCCAGCCCGGGGTACTGCCCTGCGAAGATGACTTGCGTGGACTGGATGAAGAACTCCATGATCACCGCCCCGATGGCCGGTCCCAGGATGGTTCCCACGCCCCCCACGATGGCCACCAGCGCGATCTGGATACTGATCCCGAGCCCGAAGGCGCTGTCGGGATGGATCACATAAGTATACTGGGCGTAGAACACTCCGCCCACACCCGTGAGGAAGGCGCTGAGCGCCAGTGCCCGCCGCTTGGCCTTGGCGGAATCGATTCCCAGGGCCTCCGCCGCGTCCTGGTTCTGCCCGATGGCGACCAGATAGTGCCCGAGCCGCGAGGACTCCATCCGTCGGGTGATGAGGAGCACGGCGATGGCCATGGCGAGCGCGACGTAGTAATACGGCAGCTTGGAGTCGAACTGGAGCTGCCAGGGGGCATCCCCCTTGAAGGGAACCGTCAAGCCTTGGGCCCCGTTGGTGATCTCCCGGAAATGCAGGACCAGGAGGCGGAGCGCCTCGGCCAGACCGATCGTCGCGATGGTGAAATACGGCCCCTGAAGGCGGAAGCAGATCAGTCCCATGGGCAGGCTGAGGAGCAGGGCCGAGATGCCGCCGATCCATAGCGTGATCCAGGGCGAGATGCCGTAGGCGTTCACCAGGAGGGTGGACGCGTATGCCCCCGTGCCGAAGAAGGCGGCGTGTCCCAGGGAGAGCTGCCCGGCGTACCCGCTGAGGATGTTCCAGGCCCCGCCCAGGATGACGAAGATCAGCATCGTCACCACGATGTGCACGTAGAACGGGTTGGGCAGCAGGTGCGGGAGCACGATCAGGCAGAGGAGCAGCAGCACCGGCAAGTAGCCTTCCGGCGATCCGATCCTCCTCACGCTCTTGCCTGCCCTCTCACTCACAACGCCCGCCTCGCAGTAATCCGTGAAACGTAAGGAACCCTTCCGAGTTACGTTTCACGTTTCACGTTTTCGTTCCTCGCTCATCCCATCAATCCCGACGGCTTGAAGACGAGCGCCGCCACCAGGATGGCAAAGACCACCACCAGACCCAGGTCCGCCCCGGCGAAGAGGATCCCCAAGGACTCGGCCACGCCGACGATGAGGGCGGCCAGCATGGCCCCCTCGACGCTGCCCAGGGTGCCCAGGATGACGACCACGAAGGCGATGAGGACGAAGACCACGCCCACCGTGGGAAACACGTAGAAGAACGGCACGATGAGACTGCCCGCAGCCCCGGCGAGCGCTGCGCCCAGCCCGACGGCCAGCAGATACATGCGCCCGGGGTTGATCCCCAGGAGCATGCTCACTTCCCGGTCCTGGGCCACGGCCCGCAGGGCCTTGCCCACGTCTGTCCGGGTCAGAAACAGCGTGAGCAGCCCGGCCAGGGCCAGGGCCCCCACGAAGGCGAACAGGCGCGTCACCGGCACCGACACGCCGCCCAGGCGCCACACCCATTCCGCGTAGGCAGTCTTCACGGACCGGAAATCGGCCGTGAACAGGAGCAGGGTGGCGTTCATGAGGATGACCGAGAGCCCGACCGTCATGAAGATCTGGGCCAGGTCGGGGGCGCGCAGGATCGGCTGGAGCAGGAAGCGCTGGACCAGCACGCCGAAGCAGAAGAGCACCGGCATCGTGATCACGAGGGACAGATAGGGATCGATCCCCCAGAGTTTCCACAGCCAGAACGTGACGTACATCCCCAGCATCACGAACTCGCCGTGGGCGAAGTTGACGATCCGCACCACCCCGAAGATCAGGGTGAGGCCGATGCCCACCAGGGCGTAGATCCCAGCCATCAGGAGGCCCGTGATGAGCGCCTGGAGGATTGTCGTGAGATCCATGACATGCAAAGGGGGGGCAACGGCGGGTCGTCACGCCACGCCCTTGCCCCCCACACGTTTCCCGGAAACTCCCGATCGTGCGCCCGAGTGTGTTGCGTGACGCTACGTGCGCTTATCCCACGCCGGCACCGGCCAGACAGGCTTCACGCGCGAATCGGACTCCGGGAAGACCGTCCGGAGCTGGCCTTTCTGCCACTGGAGCATGACCGGGTGGACGTGCTTGTTCCACCCCTTGTCGTCGAATTCCACGTGGCAGCCCGGCATCACGGACCCCGGCCCCTTGGTCAGGTTCGTCTTGGCCATGGCGTCCCGCACCTTGGCGGGATCCGTGGAGCCGGCCCGCTCCACGGCGTCGGCGATCACCCAGAGCATGACGTAGGCCTCGCCCGCGTGCTCCATCAGGAACTCGCCGTGTTTCTTCTCGTAGGCGTCGGCGATCTTGGGGACCTCGGCGCAGTTGATGTCGTAATTCCAGGATGCGGCCGAGTAGACGTATTCGGCGTCCTTGCCCATGTCCTTGAAGAAGTCGGGGATGATGTAGCCAGCGCCGCCCCCGAAGATGGCCGCGTTGACGTTGAGCTGCTTCATCGTCCGGATGATCAGCAGGGCGTCGGTGATGTACGACACGGGGAAGAACAGGTCGGGCTTGGCCGCCTTGATCTTGTTGACCAGCGGGGTGGCGTCGGTGAACTTCGCGACGTACGGCTCGACCAGCACCACCTCGAACCCGACCTTCTTGGCCCCGTCGATGACCCCCTTGGAGGTCGCGGTGCCGTAGTCCGTGTCCTCGAAGACGACGGCGGCCCGCTTGCCCTTGCCCGCCACCTTGGCGGCGAACTCCATCTGCATCTGACCGAAGTGGCTGGCCTTGGGGGACACCTGGAACGTGAACTTGAAGCCCCGGTCGGTGAGCTTGTCCGCGACCGAGCCCGTGACGAAGGGGATCTTGTACCGCTCCGCCACCTCGGTGGCGACGAGCGTGTAGGTGCTGACGTAGCAGCCCGTTCCGGCGGCGAGATTCCCCGTGGCCATCAAGCGCTCGGCCTGGTTGCGGGTCACCCCGGCGTCGCTCTGGATGTCGGCGTAGACGGCGTTGATCTTGGCGGCGCCCAGGGACTTGATCCCGCCGGCGTTGTTGATGTCGTCCACCGCCATCTTGATGGCGTTGACACACATCTGGCCGAAGCGCGCCTGGGACCCCGAGGTGGGATACAGCACCCCGACGTTCACCTCCTTCGCCGCCGCGGCACCTGCCCTGCGGACGGGCAAGCCGGCCAGGCCCGCCCCCAGTCCCAGGGCAGCCGCCCCCTTCAGGAACTCTCGCCGACTCGTCGCCTCGCGGAACCGCCTGTTTCTCGCCATCGCTTCGCCCTCCATGTGAGCGTCAGTCCATCCCATGCAAACGATCCGCATCCTATGCCAGGGCTGCCCGGAAAGTCAAGGAGCCGACCGCTCGCTACTCTCGATGACAAAATCCCAATGACCAATGACAAAACAGACTTCTTTTCCTCTGGCGCCGCGGTTCGCGGTTCCATTGGGATTTGGTCATTTGAAATTGGTCATTGCCTCTGGCTACATCACCACGCCGCCGTCCACGTGGAGGGCCTGGCCGGTGACGCTGCGGGACTCGTCGGAGGCCAGGAACACGGCGGCCCACCCGATGTCCTCGGGGGTCTGCTCGCGCTTCATGGGTATGACGGCGTTCACCCGAGATTCGAACACCTGGCGCGGCGTCATGCCGGCATACTGGCCGCCGCCCTTGGCCATCCGCTCGGCCGTCTCCTGCCAGAAGGCGGTCCAGAGAATGCCTGGGCAGATGGCGTTGACGTTGACGCCATGGACCGCCATTTCCTTGGCCACGATCTTGGTGAAGGTCACGACCCCCATCTTGGACACGCTGTAGGGGGGCATGTTGGGCGAGTTCATGGTGCCCGCGATGGAGGCGATGTTGATGATCTTTCCCGCCTTCCGCTGGATGAAGTAGGGGGCGATGGTCTTGCAGGCGAAGAAGATGGACTTCACGTTGACCGCCCAGACCACGTCCCAGTCCTTCTCGACGTTGTTGGTGAAGGGGTTGCCGGGCGGGCTGGCCGTGCCTGCGTTGTTGACCAGGATGTCGATCTTGCCCAGCTCCGCCTTCACCTTCTCGAACAGCGCCTCGAATTCCGCCTGCTTGGTCACGTCGGTCCTGACCACGATGGCCTTCCGGCCCAGGGCCTTGACCTCGTCCGCCACCTTGCCCGCCTCCTCGACCTTGAGATCGGCGATGGCGATGTCGGCCCCCTCCTTGGCCATGCACAGCACGATGCCACGCCCGATGCCCTGGGCGCCGCCCGTCACGATGGCTACCTTTCCGTTCAGTCGCATGCTGAGGTCCTTTCTCGCGTGTGGAAGTGAGTCCCTCGTCCGGCCGCCCCGGGCGGCCGCCTACCAGGTCTCCCCCGGCTTGGCGGCCCACTCGATCCCCAATTCGGCCAGCTTGGCGAAGGTCGGCCAGCCCGTCTCCGGGTCCCACCCCTCCATCTGCTGGTACAGGCGGAGGGCCCGGGCAAAGGTGTCCGGATCGATCCGGACGTCCTTCAGCGGGCCGCTCGTGAACGCCTCGTGGAGGCGCTTCGGAAGCTGGTCGTCCTTGGCCGTGAAGCCCTCGCGGCAGTTGAGGACCCGGGCCAGGGCCTTCCCGCGCTCCGCCACCTTGACCAGCTCCCACAGGCTGGTGTCCCAGCCGGTGACGGCCCGCACCAGGTTCACCACCTGGGTGATGGCCAGCATGTCGATGGGCACCGCCGCCAGGTGGCAGACGCCCGCCGAGCTGCACAGGCTCCACCAGTTGTTGGCGTAGAAGTATGCCCGCACCTTGCGGGGCGACAGCTCGAGCCTGGGCAGGGGCTCGCAGAGTCCCATGGCCTCCAGCGCGTGGGCCCCCTTGGGGTGGAAGCCCTCGTACACCGGGTCGTGCGGGGCCCGCATGTGGTCGGCCCCGGCCGCGGCCGTGGCGTAGGCCAGCGACAGGCCCTGCTTTCCCCGTGGCTCGTGCATGGGGATCTCCTGCCCCTTCACCGTCAGGGCGAACCGCTCCGCCCCCCGGCCGATCCGCGCGGCCGCCCGCTTCGCCCCGTCCGCCAGGACGTCCCCGAAGCCCTCGCGCTTCGCCATCTTCTCCGTCATGGTCAAGAGCGCCTCGGCGTTCCCGAAGCGGAGCTCCACCCCGTCGGTGTCGGCCGGGGTCAGGATGCCGTTCTCGAAGCACTCCATGGCGAAGGCGATGGTCATCCCCACGGAGATGGTGTCGATGACGTGCTCGCCGCAGATCTGGTGGAACTTGGCGATGGCCTTGATGTCCCCCACCCCGCAGGCCGAGCCGCTGGCGGCGATGGTTTCGTACTCGGGCCCGCCGTACTCGGTGGTGACACCCAGCTCGGGCACGCTCACCTCGCGCTTGCAGGCGATGGCGCAGGCGAAGCAGGTCCCCTGGTCCTCCAGGATGGTCTCGGCCATGTGCTGACCCGTGATCTGCTCGGCCTGCTCGAACTGGCCCTTCAGGAAGTTGTAGCTGGGCAGGATGCCGTCGGCATTCATGCCCTTGATGTTCCGCGAGGTGCCGTACTTGTGCAGCATGTCGGCATCCCTCTTGTAGTGCTCGCGGAACCATTTCAGGACGGCCTGGACGCCCTGGGGGTCCTTGGCCTCCAGCTTCCCGTGGCCCCGCACGGCGATGGCGCGAAGCCGCTTGCTGCCCAGGACGGCCCCGAGGCCGCTCCGGCCGTTGAAGTGCTTCAGCTCGTTCACCATGTTGGCGAGCCGGACGCCCTTCTCGCCGGCCGGACCGCACTGCAGGACGCGGGCCCGCTTCTCCGTCTCGGCCGTCACGAGGTCCTGGACCTCTCCCGCGAGCTTGCCCCAGAGGTGTCCCGCGTCCCGCAGCTCCGCCTTGCCGTCGCTCACCCAGAGGTAGACCGGCTTCGGGGACCGGCCGGTGAGGATGATGCCGTCGAGGCCGGCGAACTTCAGCTCCGGCCCCCACCAGCCACCGGCCTCGGTCTCGCCGTACCCGCCGGTCAGGGGCGACTTGGCGGCGCAGGCGAAGCGATTGGTGCCGGAGAGGGGGCTCCCGTTGCAGGGACCAGTGGCGAAGACCATGACGTTGTCAGGGCCCAGCGGGTCCACCCCCGGCTTCAGCTCTCGGGCGAGAAAGTACGCCGTCATGGCGTTCCCACCCAGATACATCCGGTAGATCAGGTCGGGGACTTCCTCCACCGTCGTGGTCCCTTGGGTGAGGTCCACCCGCAAGAATTTCCCGTTGAACGCGCCTTGCATGCTCAGCTCCTCCTGTATCGAGATGGTAGATGCCGGACAGGTGCCCGGCTGCCTTCACGAACGAAAAACCCAGTACGCATATTCCAACATGTCGTCGCCCCGGCGAACCCCGGATCGGGGTCCGGGGCAGGCGCCGGGGTCCAGAGGCGCTTGAAAACCTGGATTCCGGCTGCAGTTCATCCCGATGAAAATCGGGACCGGAATGACGAAAGAGGAAACGATGCCCCGGATCCCGCCCATCCCCTGCGCGAGGGTGTGTCTCCGCCTATCGCCGCCACTTGGCCAGATGCGACCGGGCCGCATCCGCGACGTGACGGGCGGTGAGCCCGTACTTCTCGAGCAGGTCATCGTTGGGCGCCGACTCGGCGTTCACGTCCCGCACGCCCACCCGCGACAGGGGGGTGGGGAGATGCTCGGACAGGATCTCCGCCACGGCCCCGCCCAGGCCGCCCAGGATGCTGTGCTCCTCCGCCGTGATCACGAGACCCGTCCGATCGGCTGCGGCCACGATGGCGTCCACGTCCAGTGGCTTCAGCGTGGGAACGTGCAGGACCAGGGCCGAGATCCCCTCGGCCTTGAGCATGTCGGCGGCCTCCAGCGTCCGCGCCGTCTGGGTGCCGGTGCTGACGAGGGCCACTTCGCCCCCCTCGCGGAGAAGAACGGCCTTGCCCAGCTCGAAGCGGTAGGACGGATCGAAGATGACCGGGCTGGGGTCCCGGGAGAGCCGCAGGTACATCGGTCCGTGCTCGGCCACCATGACCTCCATGGCCCTGGCCACCTCGACTCCGTCCGCGGGCGCGATCACCGTCATGTTGGGCATGCAGCGCATGATGGCGAGGTCCTGGACGGAAAGGTGCGTCTTCCCCGTCTTGCCGGCGATGAGGCCGCTGTAGTGTCCGGTGATCTTCACGTTGTTCTTCGGCTGGGCCACCACGATGCGGACCTGGTCCAGGTCCCGCTTGGCGGCGAAGCAGGCGAAGGTGCTGGTGAACGGGATGAAGCCCAGGGTGGAGAGGCCCGCGGCCATGCCCACCATGTTCTGCTCGGCAATCCCCACCTGGATGAATCGCTCGGGGAAGGCCTGGGCGAACAGGACCGCCCGCGTCGAGGGGGCCACATCGGCGTCCAGGACCAGGAGTTCCGGCACGCGCTTGCCCAGCTCCACCAGGGTCTGCCCGAAAGCCTCGCGCATCGCAATCGATTCCGGCATGGCGCTCACCTCCTCCCCGCGAGTTCGGCGTGGGCCTGCTGGTACTCCTTCTCGTTGGGAGCCCTGGCGTGCCAGGCGGGCTGGTTCTCCATGAACGAGACCCCCTTCCCCTTCACCGTGTGGGCCAGCAGGACGCCGGGGCGGCCCCTGACCTGCTGCAGCTCCTCCAGGGTGTTCAGGATCGCCTGCACGTCGTGCCCGTCGCACTCGGCCACCTGCCAGCCGAAGGCCCGCCACTTCTCCCCAAGGGGTTCCAGGGGCATGGCCTTGTCGATGAAGTCGCTGAGCTGAATCCGGTTGCAGTCCACGATGGCGGTGAGGTTCTCCAGCTTGAAGCGGCTGGCCGCCATGGCGGCCTCCCACACCTGCCCCTCCTGGATCTCGCCGTCCCCCAGCAGGACGTAGGTCCGGAAGCGCTTGCCCTTGAATCGCGCGCCCCAGGCGAGACCGACGCCGGGAGAGAGACCCTGGCCCAGTGAGCCCGAGGCCATGTCCACGCCGGGGGTGTGCATGTCGGGGTGACCCTGGAGAATGGAATCCAGCTCGTCATAGGTCTCGAGCGTCTCCAGGGGGAAGTACCCTCGCTCCGCCAGCGTGACGTAGAGGATGGGTGCCGCATGTCCCTTGCTGAGGATGAACCGATCCCGATCCCCCCAGTCGGGCCGCTCCGGGTCGATCTGGAGCACCTCAAAGTACAGACAGGCCAGGATCTCCGCCAGGGAAAAGGATCCCCCGGGATGGCCGGTCTGCTTGTGCCAGATCATGTCCAGGGTGCGGAGGCGGAGGCGATGGGCAATCTCCTGAAGCTCGGTGGCAGAGCGCTTCTCCCGCATGACGATGAGTCCTTTCCTGCCGACGGGCGATCCCTCACCCGCCTGATCGGTTGGTGGTCAGGCACCCCGGCACCTGCCGGACCGGGGACCGGGAGCACGGTCGAGACACGGGTCCGGGCCGCAGGGCATGCTGCGGATGTCCGGGGGAGCACTGTAGTCCTTCCGCCTCTTCAAGGCAAGAGCGAGAAGACAAAGGATTGGAAGAAAGGACATAAAGGTTGGGCTTGACCTTGGCGAAAGGGGGGGAGGATAATCCGGGCATGGGTCCTTGACGTGTTCCAGATGGAACCGCCCCCGAAAGGCCCGAAAGGAGGGATGCGTCTTCAAGGGGGCCAGCAGGTGAGCAATCCCCGGTTCTCCATCAGCCCACCAGAAGGAGGGATCGTCCCATGCGCAGTTCGAAATGGCTTGCGCTAGCCCTGGCTGTTCTGTTCCTGTCCCCGGCGCTCGCCTTCGCGGGTGCAGCCAAGACCATCACCCTCTGGTACCCCGCCGGAGACATCACCGCCGGTGCGGCCCACTTCGGCGACAAGAACCTCTTCACCGAGTTCGAAAAGAAGAACAACGTCAAGGTCGAGGCCGTAGCCCTCGACTACGATACCATGCAGCAGAAGATCTTCGCGGCGGCGGCGGGCAAGAACATCGCCGACATTCTGTTCATCGACGATTCCTGGGCTCCCGGCTTCCTGAAGGAAGAGATGCTGGAGCCCGTGGCCGACGCCAAGGCCAAAGCCTGGCTCTCCGCGGTCTCGCCCGAAATCGTGGAGCTGTCCGACTACGGCAAGGGCCGGATGTGGGGCTATGTCCAGTACGGCATCGACGTGTACGGCCTCACGTGGAACAAGGAGCAGTTCAAGGAAGCAGGCCTGGATCCCGAGAAGCCGCCCAAGACCTGGGACGAGTTCCGGGACTACGCCAAGAAGCTCACCAAGCGGGACGCCCAGGGCAACATCACCCGGGTGGGCTATGCCATCCGGCACGTCGGCCAGCCCCACGGCGTCGTGCACAAGCACTTCTGGGCCATCTACGGGGCCGGCGCCAAGCTGATCGACAACCACCGCGCCCTGCGCGGCGGCAAGTACATGGTCAACACTCCGGGTGGCAAGGCGGCCCTCCAGCTCGTCCTCGACATGCTGGATGTGGACAAGTCAACCAGCCTGAACTTCCCGGACCCGCGCGCCGCCTTCCTGAAGGGGATCGCCTCGATGCAAATCAGTGAGACGGTGAGCATCCGGGCACGCGCCCCCAAGGAGGCGCCCGATCTCAAGTGGGGCATGGCTCTCCCGCCCGTGCCCAAGGCTGGGGACAAGCCGGCGACCAACCTGGGCGGCTGGTTGTACTCGGTCCCGAAGCAGGCCAAGAACAAGGCCGATGCCTGGAAGCTGATCGAGTGGCTGAACAGCCCCGAGAAGGATTACGAGCTCTGCAAGCAGTACGGAGCCTCGCCGCGTTACAAGGTAAACTGGGAGAAAGAGCCGTTCAAGTCCGACCCGTACGATCAAGGGTTGAAGCAGCTCTACCCCTATGGGATCAAGCTGCCCATCAACCTGGGATTCAACGGCATCATGGAGGCCACGGGCAACGCCATCCAGAAGGTGTGGCATCACGAGGCCTCCGTGGACGCAGCCTTGGCCGAGGCGGAGCGGATGGCCAACAAAGCCATCGCCGACGCCGCCAAGTAGTTCCGACGCATCCGCCGGTCACTGCCCCACGGGGGCACCCCCGTGGGGCAGTCTCTTTGCGACCCCGCACCCGGGACAGGTAGGGAACGGCGTGACGACCCAGCGCAATCGATCGCTTCGACAGGTCTTGGTCCGGCTCCACTCCCAGCACATCCTGCACGCCTATCTCTTCATCGCTCCCGTCATCATCCTCTTCGGGCTCTTCCGGGTCTTGCCCTCGGTGCAGACCCTCCTTTACAGCTTCTACAAGGTCGAGTTGCTCAGGGACCGGTTCACGTTCATCGGTCTGGAGAATTTTTACTCGCTGCTGACCGATGAGATCTTTCGGAAGGCCACCGTCAACACGCTGACCTATGTCATTACCATCGTGCCCACCTCGGCCTTCCTGGGCCTGATTCTGGCCGTCCTCTTCAATGCGAGGTTTCACCTCAAGGAGTTCTTCAAGGCGGTGTACTTCTCCCCCATGGTCACCAGCACCGTGGCCGCGGCCATGGTCTGGTGGTGGATGTACAATCCACAGTTCGGCATCTTCAACGTCTTGCTCAAGCTGGTCCACCTCCCGGAGCAGCCCTGGCTGATGTCCAGCCACATGGCCCTGACCTCCATCATCATCTTCAGCGTGTGGAAGAACCTGGGGTACAACATGATCATCTACCTGGCGGGACTCCAGGCCATCCCACCGCAGTTCTACGAGGCCGCCACCATTGACGGGGCCGGCCCCTTGAAGCGCTTCCGGCACGTCACGATCCCGCTGCTCGCGCCCACCACCACCTTCATCCTGATCTACGATACCATCTTGGCGCTCCAGGTGTTCGACCAGGTCTTCGTCCTGACGGGGGGCGGACCCGCCGGCTCCACCAACGTCGTCGTCCTGGATCTGTACCGGCAGGCCTTCGAGCGATACAACTTCGGATATGCCGCTGCCGAGGCGATGGTGCTCTTCCTGTTCATCCTGGCCGTCACCATCCTGCAG